>NZ_JBKJFM010000133.1:0-17500 GCF_046614825.1 Streptomyces nanhaiensis | reverse complement strand
GTGAGGACCGTGGTGGGTTCCGTCGGGACGACCGTCCGTCGTACCGCCGGGAGGATCGGCGTGACGATCGGGGCGAGCGGCCCCGTGGCCCGCGCCGCGACGACGACCGTGGTGGGTTCCGTCGGGATGAGCGTCCGCCGTTCCGCCGGGATGACCGGAGCGATCGGTCGCGCGGTCCGCGTCGCGATGACGAGCGTGACGACCGCGGAGGTTTCCGCCGGGATGAGCGTCCGTCGTATCGGCGGGATGATCGGGGTGAGCGGCCCCGTGGTCCGCGTCGCGATGACGACCGTGGTGATCGGGGCGGTTTCCGTCGGGACGAGCGGCGTGAGGACCGTGGTGGGTTCCGTCGGGACGACCGTCCGTCGTACCGCCGGGAGGATCGGCGTGACGATCGGGGCGAGCGGCCCCGTGGCCCGCGCCGCGACGACGACCGTGGTGGGTTCCGTCGGGACGATCGACCGCCGTTCCGCCGGGACGATCGGGGTGAGCGGCCCCGTGGTCCGCGTCGCGATGACGAGCGTGGTGATCGGGGCAGTTTCCGTCGGGACGAGCGGCGTGAGGACCGTGGTGGTTTCCGCCGGGACGAGCGTCCGCCGTTCCGCCGGGATGACCGGGATCAGGGGCGTGGCGACCGGCGTGAGGACCGTGGTGGGTTCCGCCGGGACGACCGCCCGTCGTACCGCCGGGACGATCGGCGTGATGATCGGGGTGAGCGGCCCCGTGGCCCGCGCCGTGACGACGACCGCGGAAGGCGCCCGTACGGTCAGGGCGGCGGCCGCGGCCGTGACGACCGCCGTGACGACCGGGGCGGTTACCGAGGGCGGCGCGAGGGCGGAGACGCCGGCTACCGGCGTGAAGAGCGCCCCCGCGACCGCAACCAGGACCGGGAGCCCGTCAGGCGGCTGCCGATTCCGGAGGACGTCACCGGGCAGGAACTGGACAAGGACGTGCGGCAGGAGCTGATGAGCCTGCCCAAGACGCTGGCCGACGATGTCGCCAGGAACCTGGTGATGGTGGCGAAGCTGCTGGACGAGGACGCCGAGCAGGCGTACGGCTACGCCAGGGTCGCGCTGCGGCTGGCCTCCCGTGTCGCCGCGGTGCGCGAGGCCGCGGGCTTCGCCGCCTACGGCGTGGGGAAGTACGCCGAAGCGCTGGCCGAGTTCCGGGCTGCCCGGCGGATGACCGGTGCGTCCCACCTGTGGCCCGTGATGGCCGACTGCGAGCGTGGTCTCGGCCGGCCGGAGAAGGCTCTCGCCATGGCCGGCGAGCCGGAGGTGCAGAAGCTCGACAAGGCCGGGCAGGTGGAGATGCGGCTGGTCGCGGCGGGAGCACGACGCGACATGGGGCAGGCGGAGGCCGCCGTGGTCACGCTTCAGAGCCCCGAGCTGGCGTCGAACTCCGTGCAGCCGTGGACGGCGCGGTTGCGCTACGCGTACGCCGATGCGCTGCTGGCCGTGGACCGTGAGGAGGAGGCCCGTGAGTGGTTCGCCAGGGCTCTGGAGGCCGACCAGGGCGGGATGACCGACGCGTCGGACCGGCTGGCCCAGCTGGACGGTGTGGAGTTCCTGGACGCGCTCGACCCCGATGCGGACCTCGAGGACCTGCCCGAGCCGGAGAAGGAGGACGGGGAGGTCCCCGCCGAGGTTGCCGGGGAGGACCGGGAGAGCGGGGACGGGAGCCGCGACCGCGACCGGGGCGCGGAGGAAGAGCGCTGAGCGCCGTCCGACGCGCTGTGTACGGCTGAGGGCGGGGCCCGTCCCACGACGGGCCCCGCCCTCAGCCGTACGGTCAGGCAGACCCTTCCGGGAGGCCGTCGAGGGCGCGCAGCACCAGGCCGGTGGCCGGCTTGGGGCCGAAGGACGTGGACTTGCGGGGCATGGTCACGCCTTGGCGGGCCAGTGCGCGCACGGTGTCCTCCGCGACCGCGCGCATCAGGACCGCCGAGCCGCCCAGGCGCTCGGCCTGCTCCACGGCCGCCGCCGCGTCGTGGAGGTAGCCGATCTCGGAGGGGCGGTCCGGGACGCGCCAGACGGAGGCCAGCAGGGTCGAGTGCAGGACCGTGGCGTCCAGCCGCCGCCATTCCTCGGGAAGGCCGTCGCGGACGGTGCGTGCGAGCAGGTCCGGCTCGGGGGCGTGGAGCAGGTGGAAGGCGCCGTCGCCGGTGAGCAGGAAGGCGTTGCCCGGGGTGGTCTCCAGAGCGCGCAGGGCGCGGGGGAGCGGACCGTCGACGGTCCGGACGCGGAAGGCGCCCTCCAGCCCGGCCAGGGCGTCGGCCACCGGCAGGCGGGGCAGCACGCGGTGGATGGCCTGCACCCCCAGCGGGTAGCGGGCGGTGTCCACCAGCAGCACCAGGCCGTGGTCCCAGAAGCCGTTCCGGCCGGCGCCTTCCCCGGTGTGCTCGGACCGCAGCCGCAGATAGGTGGCCCAGCGGTGGTGGCCGTCGGCGATGAGCGCCTGGCGGCGGGAGAGGTCGCGCCCGGCCTCGGCGATCTCCTCGGCGTCGGTCACCGCCCACAGCCGGTGCGAGAAGCCGTCCTCGGTGGTGGTGGAGAGCAGCGGGGGTCTGCCGGTGGTGCGCTCGATGACGGCGGTCGCCCCGGTCGCGGTGCCGTCGCCGCGGTAGGACAGCAGCAGTGGTTCGAGGTTGGCGGCGGTCTCGCGCATCAGGGCCGCGCGGTCCTCGACGACCTCCGGCATCACGTCCTCGTGGGGCAGCACGACGCCCTCGTCCGGCGGGGTCAGCCGCAGGGCGCCGATCAGGCCGCGCTGGAGCACGTCGCCCCGGCGCTGCTCGTAGACGTACAGGGCCGGCTCCGGGTCCCGTACGAGGACGCCTTCGGCCTCCCAGCGGCGCAGGGTCCGAGCCGCCTGCAGATGGCGGGCGGCCGGGTCGGCGGCCTCCGGGAGGATCAGCCGGACGATGTTGTGGGGGTCGGCGGTCTGCAGGTGGTGCAGGCCGTCGGGCCGCACCACCACGTCGTACGGGGGCGAGGTCACGGCGGCCAGGCTGCCGACCCGGTCGGGGGCGTAGCGCAGGCCGCGGAAGGGAGCGAGGAGGAGGCCGCCCGAGGGGTGTTCGGGGCCCGGGGATCGCAGCATTGGTGCATGTTATGCCGGTGTGCCGGGTGGGAGATGATCGGGGGAGGAAGACCGCCGGCGCAAGGAGCGAGACGACGATGACCGGTTCACACCGCCCGATACGCACCCGGCCGGAGGGCTGCGCGGCCCCGCCGAGCCGGGTGTACGACACCGCACTGCTCGACCTGGACGGCGTGGTCTACGCGGGCGGCGAGGCGGTCGTCCACGCGGTCGAGTCGCTCGCGGCGGCCCGGGAGGCCGGGATGCGGCTGGCGTACGTGACGAACAACGCGGCGCGCACCCCCGAGACCGTCGCCGGGCACCTGACGCGGCTGGGGGTGCCCGCCGAGCCGGGGGAGGTGGTCACCTCGGCGCAGGCGGTGGCACGGATGATCGCCGAGGAGCTGCCGACCGGCTCGCGGGTGCTGTGCGTGGGCGCGGAGGGCCTGCGGGTGGCTCTGCGCGAGCGCGGCCTGGAGCCGGTGGAGTCCGCGGACGACGCTCCGGTGGCGGTCGTGCAGGGGTACGGCGGACCGGAGATGCCCTGGGGGCGGCTGGCGGAGGCGGCGATCGCGGTGGGGCGCGGACTGCCGTGGTTCGCCTCCAACGGGGATCTGACGATCCCCAGCGGCCGGGGCATCGCGCCGGGCAACGGCGCGGCCGTGGAGGTGGTGCGGATCGCGACGCGCTGGATGCGCCCGGCGCCGGAGCCGAGGACGGCCGGCAAACCGCTGCCGCCGATGCACCGCGAGACGATCCTGCGGACGGGCGCGGAGCGGCCGCTGGTGGTCGGGGACCGGCTGGACACCGACATCGAGGGCGCCTGCGCGGGAGGCGTGGACTCGCTGCTGGTGCTCACCGGGGTGACGGACGCGGCGCAGCTGCTGGCCGCTCCCCCCGAGCACCGGCCGACGTACGTGGCCGCCGACCTGCGGGCACTGCACCGGGAGCAGCCGGAGGTGGAGGAGCTGCGCGACGGGGGCCGGAGCGGGTTCCTGTGCGGTGGCTGGGCGGCCTCGGCGGAGGGGGGCGCGCTGCGGCTGGAGGGGCGGGGGGACGATCCGCTGGACGGGCTGCGGGCGCTGTGCGCCGCCGCGTGGACGCACGCGGGGGAGGGCGTGTGCGACCTGCCCGGGGTGGACGGGGCGCGGGCCGTGCTCGGGCTGTGAGGCCTCTCCGCCGGGCTCGCCATCCAGGCCCTGGCCCGGGTGGCGAGGGATTGCGGTGCGCCCCGGGCGGTGCACGCTTCGTCGGGAAGGGTGTGCCGGGGAGGGCTCAGCGCAGGGTGAGGCACAGGGTCGCGATGTAGGCCTCCTCGACCGTACCGCCGGGGAAGAGGGCGTCCAGGCGGTCGCGCTCCCCGGTCAGGAACGCGTCGGCGGCCTCCTTCCCGATGACGAGGAAGTCGGAGTGGCTGGCGAGGTTGGCCAGATGGGTCTCCAGCGGCACCCGACGGGACCAGCGCACCTGCCGGCGGGTGAAGCCGGGCCCGGACGGCAGCGAGCGGGCGCGGGCCGCCTCCACCGCCTCCTGCCCGACGCCGAAGAAGCGGCGCACCCGGGCGGCCTGGCCGGCGATCCAGCCGACGGACTCGTCGGAGTCGTTGCGCAGGACGGCGAGGGCGCCGCCGGGGCGAAGGACGCGGAGGGCCTCGGGCACCGAGCGCCCGGGGTCGGTCCAGTGCCAGGCCGTGGCGTAGGTGACCAGGTCGAAGCGGCCGGAGGCCAGCGGCAGGCGGTCTCCGTCGCCGCGCACCACGGGGACGCCGGGGAGGGCGCGGCGGAACTCGGCCGCCATCCCGCCGCCGGGCTCGACGGCCACGACACGGGCGCCGCGGGCGGCCAGGAGCGCGGTGAGGAGCCCGGTTCCGGCTCCGACGTCGGCGGTGCGGGCACCGGCGAGGGGGCGGCCCGAGAGCTCCTCGACGGCGTCCAGGAGGGCGGGCGGGTAGGAGGGGCGGTTCGCGGCGTACAGGGCCGCGGCGGTGTCGAAGGAGCGGGCGTGGGAGGCGGCGGTCATACGGCCATCGTCGCCGTCCGGGGCCCCGTCCACACCCGTTTCCCGCGGCTGTCGGGCCCGGCCGGTCCGTCCGCCCGGCCCCGGGGGCCGTTCGGAGCGGGGCCGTTCAGAGCAGGGACCGCAGCCGCAGCAAGTCCCGCAGACCCGCCTCGAGTCTGACGCGGCCCCGGGCCCAGGCCCGGGCGAAATTCAGCCTGCCGTCCACCAGCGAGACGAGGTCGTCGCTGGTCATGGCCAGTCTGATCTGGGCGCGCCCCGGGGGCGGGCCGTGGACGGTGGCCATGTCCTCGATGCGGCCGTGGACGAGCCGGCCGGTGAAGGTGGTGTCCAGGTCCGTGAGATGGCAGCTGACCGAGCGCTCCAGGGCTGCGGCGCTGCGCACGTCGTCGTCCGCGTCCGCGAGGTTGGCCGCCAGCCGCTCCAGCGCGGTCCGGCACTGCTGTGTGGTCGCCATCGCCTCACGACGGTACCCCAGGGGGAGTGGCCGCCGTCGTGGAGGGCGCCGCGCGCGGTAGCGTCGTGACCGTGACCGCGCTCTCCTCCTGAAGGAGGGGGCTTACGGCCCGGAGGCCGTGGTCCGGCCCGGACCGGCCCCCCGGGGACGAACGGAGAGCCGTCACGCGTGAGGGAGGCGGACCTCCCCCGGCCTCGCCGGGGTGGCCCCGCCCCCTGCCGAGTCAGGAGCAGCCCCGCCACCGGCTGAGGCCGGTGGTCCCCCGCGAGGAGACCGATGGACGAGCCGATGTCCGGCGCGGCGCCGGAGACGGAACCACCAGCGCGGGCCCCGGAGGACACGGGCACGGCGGAACCGGGGGAGGAGCCCTTCCCCGGGGACGGCGGGCCGCGGCCCCTGGGGCTGCGTGTGACCCCCACCGGGAACGCGGGGGTCGACGCCCGGCTGCGTCGCCTGGCGGACGCCGACCACCTCGCCGTCCCCGGCCATCTGGAGGTGTACGAGGATGTGCACCGCGGACTGCGTGACACGCTGACCGCGCTCGACCAGCGACCCGGGCCGCCCGCACCGGGCGCGCCGTACAACCCCGGGAGCTGAACCGCACGTGGCAGCGTCACGAAACCAGCGTGGCCGGCGCAACCGGCTCGACGCGGAGCTGGTGCGCCGCGGCCTGGCCCGCTCGCGCGAGCACGCCGGCCGGCTCATCGCCGCCGGACGTGTCACCGTCGGCGGTGCCACCGCGACCAAACCCGCCACCCAGGTGGAGACCGGCGCGGCCGTCGTCGTGGCCGAGGACGCGGCGGACCCCGACTACGTCTCGCGCGGCGGCCACAAGCTGGCCGGCGCGCTGGCGGCGTTCGCCCCGCGCGGGCTGGCCGTGGCGGGGCGCAGGGCGCTGGACGCCGGAGCGTCCACCGGCGGCTTCACCGACGTGCTGCTGCGCGCCGGCGCCGCGCGGGTCGTCGCCGTCGACGTCGGCTACGGACAGCTCGCCTGGTCGCTGCAGAGCGACGAGCGGGTGCTGGTGCGCGACCGCACCAACGTCCGCGAGCTGACCCTGGAGCAGATCGGCGGTGAGCCGGTGGACCTCGTCGTCGGCGATCTGTCCTTCATCCCGCTCGGGCTGGTGCTGCCCGCGCTCGCACGCTGCGCGGCGCCCGGAGCCGATCTGGTGCTGATGGTCAAGCCGCAGTTCGAGGTGGGCCGGGAGCGGCTGGGCAGCGGGGGCGTGGTGCGCAGCCCGGCCCTGCGGGCCGAGGCGGTGCGCACCGTCGCGGGCCGGGCCGCGGAACTGGGTTTCGGCGTGCTCGGGGTGACCGCCAGCCCTCTGCCGGGACCCTCCGGTAACGTCGAGTACTTCCTGTGGCTGCGTGCCGGGGCGCCCGAACTGGACCCGGCCGATGTCGACCGAGCCGTGGCGGAGGGCCCCCAGTGACCGCGCAGAGCACGAAGAAGAGCACGACCGCCGAGACCATCGAGAACACCGGGACCACCGGGAGTGTGGCGGGCGCCGGGCGGACCGTGTTCCTGATCACCCACACCGGCCGCCCGGCCGCCGTCCGCAGCGCCGAACTCGTCGTCCAGGGGCTGCTGCGCAACGGCATCGGCGCGCGCGTCCTGGCGGAGGAGGCGGCCGATCTGACGCTGCCGCCGTCCGTGGAGACGGTGCGGGACGGCGAGATCTGCGAGAAGGCCGTCGAGGGCTGCGAGCTGATCGTCGTTCTCGGCGGGGACGGGACGCTGCTGCGCGGTGCGGAGTTCGCCCGTGCCTCGGGGGTGCCGATGCTGGGGGTCAACCTCGGCCGGGTCGGATTCCTCGCCGAGGCCGAGCGCGACGACCTGGACAAGGTCGTGCGGAGGGTGGTCGCGCGCTCCTACGAGGTGGAGGAGCGGATGACCGTCGACGTGCTCGTCCGCAGCAACGGGGACGTGGTCCACCGCGACTGGGCGCTGAACGAGGCCTCGGTGGAGAAGGCCGCCCGCGAGCGGATGCTGGAGGTCGTCGCGGAGGTCGACGGCCGGCCGGTCTCCCGTTTCGGCTGCGACGGGGTGGTGTGCGCCACGCCCACCGGTTCCACGGCCTACGCCTTCTCCGCGGGCGGGCCGGTGGTCTGGCCGGAGGTCGAGGCGCTGCTGCTGGTGCCCATCAGCGCCCACGCGCTGTTCGCCAAGCCCCTGGTGACCACGCCCGACTCGGTGCTGGCCGTCGAGGTGCAGCCGCAGACCCAGGGGGGCGTCCTGTGGTGCGACGGAAGGCGCACCGCGGAGCTGCCGGCCGGGGCCCGGGTGGAGGTGCGGCGCAGCGCGGTGCCGGTGCGGCTGGCGCGGCTGCACCACGCCTCCTTCACCGATCGCCTGGTGGCGAAGTTCGCCCTTCCGGTGGCCGGGTGGCGCGGGGCGCCGCACTGACCGCGCCGTACCGGCGGGCCGGCCGCGGTCACCCCGGCCGGCCCGGCCGCGGGTGCGCGCGGCGGGGAGGAAGGGGCGCGCGGGGCGTGTGGTGCGGACCGTGAGTGGGGATCCCGCCGCGGAACCTCGTATGGTCGTATCCGTGTTGGAGGAAATGCGGATTCGGGCCCTGGGCGTGATCGATGACGCCGTCGTCGAGCTGTCCCCCGGCTTCACCGCGGTGACCGGCGAGACCGGCGCGGGCAAGACCATGGTCGTCACCAGTCTGGGACTGCTGCTCGGCGGACGGGCGGACGCCGCCCTGGTACGGGTGGGCGCCAAGGCCGCCGTGGTGGAGGGCCGGATCGTGCTGCCGCCCGGCGCGCCCGCGGCGCGGCGGGCCGAGGAGGCGGGCGCGGAGCTGGACGAGGGCGTGCTGCTGGTCAGCCGGACGATCTCGGCCGAGGGACGCTCGCGCGCCCACGTCGGCGGTCGCTCGGCGCCCGTCGGGCTGCTGTCGGAGCTGGGCGAGGACCTGGTCGCGGTGCACGGCCAGACGGACCAGCAGGGCCTGCTGCGGCCCGCCCGGCAGCGCGAGGCGCTGGACCGGTACGCGGGCGGGGCGGTCTCCGCCCCGCTGGCCGAGTACGGCCGGGCCTACCGGCGGCTGCGCGCGGTCTCCGCCGAGCTGGCCGAGCTGACCACACGCGCCCGCGAGCGCGCTCAGGAGGCCGACCTGCTGCGCTTCGGTCTGGAGGAGATCGCCGCGGCCGAACCACGGGCCGGGGAGGACGCCGAGCTGGCCGCCGAGGCCGAGCGGCTCGGCCATGCCGAGGCACTGGCGTCCGCCGCGGCCACCGCCCACGGCGCGCTGGCCGGAGATCCGGCCGACCCGGAGTCGGTGGACGCGGGTGCGCTGGTCGCCGGCGCCCAGCGCGCCCTGGAGGCCGTGCGGTCGCACGATCCGGCGCTGGCGGCGCTGGCCGACCGGCTGGGCGAGGTGGGCATCCTGCTGGCGGACGTCGCCGGGGAGCTGGCCGGGTACGCCGACGACCTGGACGCCGACCCGGCGCGGCTGGCCGCGGTCGAGGAGCGCCGGGCCGTCCTGTCCCACCTGACCCGCAAGTACGGCGAGGACACCGCGGCCGTCCTGGCCTGGGCCGAGGAGAGCACCGCCCGGCTCGCCGAACTCGAGGGCGACGACGACCGGATCGGCGAACTGACCGCCGAACGCGACGCCCTCCGTGCCGAACTGGCCGCCCTCGCACAGCGGTTGACACAGGCGCGGGCGGAGGCCGCCAAGCGGTTCGCCGACGCGGTCACCGCCGAGCTGGCCGAGCTGGCCATGCCGCACGCCCGCGTCACGGTGGAGCTGCGGCAGCACGAGACGGCGGACGAGGAGTCGGGGATCGAGGTGGACGGGCGGCTGGTCGCCTTCGGTCCCCACGGCGTGGACGAGGTCGAGCTGCTGCTGGCGCCGCACCCCGGGGCCCCGCCCCGCCCCATCGCCAAGGGGGCCTCGGGCGGCGAGCTGTCGCGGGTGATGCTCGCGGTCGAGGTCGTCTTCGCGGGCACCGCCCCGGTGCCGACCTACCTCTTCGACGAGGTGGACGCCGGCGTGGGCGGCAAGGCGGCCGTGGAGGTCGGGAGGCGGCTGGCGCGGCTGGCGAAGTCGGCGCAGGTCGTGGTGGTCACCCATCTTCCGCAGGTCGCGGCGTTCGCCGACCGCCACCTGGTGGTGGAGAAGACCTCCGACGGCTCGGTGACGCGCAGCGGTGTGAAGACCCTCCGGGGGGAGGACCGGGTGCGTGAGCTGTCCCGGATGCTGGCCGGGCAGGAGGACTCGCAACTGGCCCGCGCCCATGCCGAGGAGCTGCTGGAGGCGGCCCGCTCCGGCATCTGAACCGCGGCCCCCGGCGCCCGTTCCGGGCCGCCCGCGTTTCACCCGTACGGCGTGGCGTCCCGCCGGGGCCGGGGTGGCATCCTGGAGGCGCCGCACCGCCCGTACGCCGTACGCTGCTGTGCGTGATCCGCGCCCCGGGCGGGGGCGGGTCCGCGAGTCCGAGCCGTCCGAGCCCTCCGAGCCCTCACACCAGGAGTCCCGGCCCCTTGTGAAGACCACCCCGGTTCCACCGCACGGCGGACCGCCGCTGCACGTCGTGCAGGTGATCGGCGGCGGCAGCGCCCGCGTCTGCGCGCATGTGCGCTCCCTGACCGCCGGACTGGTGGCGCGGGGGGTGCGCGTGACCGTCTGCGCGCCGCCGGGCACCGAGCCGGACTACGGCTTCACCGGCCTCGGCGCCCACTTCGTCCCCCTGTGCTGCGGCACCGGCCCCGAGGCGGCCGCGGTGCTGCGCGCGGTGTGCGCGGACGCCGACGTGGTGCACGCCCACGGGCTGCGCGCCGGTGTGCCGGCCGCCCTGGCGCTGTGCGGACGGCGCCGGACGCCACTGGTGGTCACCTGGCACGCCCGGGCCCAGGCGGTGGGGGTACGGGCCCGGCTGATGTGGCTGCTGGAGCGGCGGGTGGTGCGGGCCGCGCAGGTGGTGTTCGGCACCACGTCGGACCTGGTGGACCGGGCCCGCCGCCACGGCGCCCGCGACGCCCGGCTGGCTCCGGTGACCGTGTCCGTGCCGTGCGGCGGGCACGGGGGACGCCCGGGCCGGCCGGACGGGGCGGACGACACGGCGCGGGAGAAGACCCGGGCCGAACTCGGCGTCACCGGCCGCCCGCTGGTCCTCGCCGTCGGGCGGCTCGTTCCCCGCCAGGGGCACACCACCTTGCTGACCGCGTCCCGGGCCTGGCGCCGGCTGGATCCGCAGCCGCTGCTGGCCATCGCAGGGGAGGGCCCGGCGCGACCCGCGCTCCAGCACCGCATCGAGGCCGAGGAGCTGCCGGTACGGCTGCTGGGGCGGCGCGAGGACGCCCTGGAGCTGCTCGCCGCCGCCGATGTCGCCGTGCTGCCCGCGCGCTGGGAGGGGCGGGCGGTGGTGGCACAGGAGGCGCTGCGGGCCGGGGTGCCGCTGGTGGCGAGCGCGGTGGGCGGTCTGCCCGAGCTGGTCGGCGACGCCGCGCTGCTGGTGTCCTACGGGGACGCGGAGGCGCTGGCGGACGCGGTGGGCGGGCTGATCGGCGACCCCGTCCGGCGCCGCCGGCTGGCCGCGGCCGGGCGTGCCCAGGCCGCGACCTGGCCGAGCGAGGACGAGACGGTGACCCAGGTGCTGAGCGTGTACGACGAACTGGCGCAGGAGGGCTGACGGCCCGGGCGCCCGCGGTGTGCCCACCGCCCGCCCCCGGCGGGTCAGCTGGAGGCGCGGACGACCAGTCGGGCGGGGGTGACGACCGGGGCCGGCCGCCCGCCGCCGGAGGCGTCGGCCAGCCCGAGCCGCTGCAGCAGCAGCTCCGCCATCATCTGCCCCATCCCCTGGATGTCCTGGCGCACGGTGGTCAGCGCCGGCTCGGCCCAGGCGGCCTGCTCCAGATCGTCGTAGCCGACCACCGCCACGTCCTGCGGCACCCGCAGCCCGCGGGCGCGCAGCGTCCGCAGCGCGCCCGTGGCCGTCAGGTCGTTGCCGGCGAACACCGCGTCCAGGCCGGGCGAGCGGTCCAGCAGCTCGGCCATGGCGCGCTCGCCGCCCTCGGCCGTGAAGTCGCCGTGGGCGATCAGGGCGGGGTCGGGCTCGGTCAGGCCCAGGGCGTCGAGGTAGCCGTCGAGCCGGTCCAGGGCGGAGGTCTGGTCCAGCGGGCCGGTGATCACCGCGATCCGCCGCCGCCCACGCCGGCGCAGGTGCTCCACCGCCTGCCGGGCGCCGCCCCGGTTGTCGGTGTCCACGTACAGCAGGTCGGGGTCGTCCTCGGCGCCTGGCCAGCCTGGCCGGCCGCCGAAGACCGTGGGCAGGCCGGAGGCGTTCGCCATGGACGGCAGCGGGTCGTCGCGGTGCAGCGAGAACATCAGCGCGCCGTCCACGTGCCCGCCCGCCAGATAGCGGCCGATGCGGTCGTAGTCCGTGCGGCCCTCCAGCAGCATGAGCAGCAGTTGCGTGTCGCGCGCCGCCAGCTCGCGGCTGATGCCGCGCAGTTGCTGGGCGAAGAAGGGGTCGGAGAACACCCGGGTCTCCGGCTCGGCGATCACCACGGCGACGGCTCCGGTACGGCGGGTGACCAGACTGCGCGCCGCGCTGTTGGGGACGTAGCCCAGCTCGGCCACGGACGCCTGGACCCGGTCCCGGAGGGACTTGCGGACACCGGCGCCCCCGTTGACCACGCGCGACACGGTGGCGCGGGAGACCCCGGCATGGGCGGCGACCGCTTCGAGGGTGGGTCTGGGACCGTGCACGGGCGAACAACTCCTTCTCTCGCGGGACACCGACGCTACCGCCGGACGCGGACAGTCGGCACACTCTGTGGTGAGAGCGCTTTCACGACCCCGCTCCACGTTGTACAGCACCACGGCGCGGCGCCGCCCGGCGCGTCCGGGAGACGGACGTCGCCGGGCGGCGCCGGAGTGGACCGCGCAGCCGGGGCCGTCAGCCGCCGTACGCGCCCGAGGCCGTCAGCCGCAGGGCGGTGTCGATCAGCGGGACGTGGCTGAACGCCTGCGGGAAGTTGCCCACCTGGCGTCCCAGACGGGAGTCCCACTCCTCCGCGAGCAGCCCCAGGTCGTTGCGGAGCGAGAGCAGCTTCTCGAAGAGCCTGCGCGCCTCCTCCACCCGGCCGATCATCGCCAGGTCGTCGGCCAGCCAGAAGGAGCAGGCCAGGAACGCGCCCTCGTCGCCCTCCAGCCCGTCCAGCCCCGCGTGCTCGCCCGAGGTCGGGTAGCGCAGCACGAAGCCGTCCGGCGTGGACAGTTCGCGCTGGATCGCCTCGATGGTGCCGATGACCCGCTTGTCGTCCGGGGGCAGGAAGCCCACCTGCGGGATCAGCAGCAGGGAGGCGTCCAGCTCCTTGGACCCGTAGGACTGGGTGAAGGTGTTCCGCTCGGGGTCGTAGCCCTTCTCGCACACGTCGCGGTGTATCTCGTCGCGCAGCGCGCGCCACCGCTCCAGCGGGCCGTCCGCCTCGCCGGACTCGATCAGGCGGATCGTGCGGTCCATCGCCACCCAGGCCATGACCTTGGAGTGCACGAAGTGGCGGCGCGGGCCGCGCACCTCCCATATCCCCTCGTCGGGCTCGTTCCAGTGGTCCTCCAGATAGCCGATCAGCTTGATCTGCAGGAGGCTGGCGTAGTCGTTGCGCGCCAGGCCGGTCATGTGGGCCAGGTGCAGGGCCTCGATGACCTCGCCGTAGACGTCGAGCTGGAGCTGGGAGGCGGCGCCGTTGCCGACCCTCACCGGCTGGGAGTTCTCGTAGCCGGGCAGCCAGGACAGCTCCGTCTCGCCCAGCTCGCGCTCACCGGCGATGCCGTACATGATCTGCAGGTTCTCCGGATCGCCGGCGACCGCGCGCAGCAGCCACTCGCGCCAGGCGAGGGCCTCCTCGCGGTAGCCGGTGCGCAGCAGCGACGACAGCGTGATCGCCGCGTCGCGCAGCCAGGTGAAGCGGTAGTCCCAGTTGCGCACGCCGCCGATGTGCTCGGGCAGCGAGGTGGTGGGGGCCGCGACGATGCCGCCGGTCGGGGCGTAGGTGAGCGCCTTGAGCGTGATCAGGGAGCGCACCACCGCCTCCCGGTACGGGCCGTGGTACGTGCACTGGCGCACCCAGTCGCGCCAGAAGTCCTCGGTCGCCGTCAGGGCCGTCTCCGGCTCCGCCGGCGCCGGGGGCTCCTTGTGCGAGGGCTGCCAGCTGATGGTCATGGCCACGCGGTCGCCCGGCGCGACGGTGAAGTCGGCGTAGGTGGTCAGGTCCTTGCCGTAGGTGTCCGCCTCGGAGTCCACCCACACGGAGTCGGGCCCGGCGACGGCGACGGTGCGGCCGTCCACCTTGTGCACCCACGGCACCACCCAGCCGTAGGAGAACCGCATGCGCAGCGCCGAGCGCATCGGCACCCGTCCGCTGACGCCCTCCACGACGCGGATGAGCTGCGGCGCGTGGTGCTCGCGCGGCGGCATGAAGTCGATCACACGCACCGTCCCGCGCGGGGTGTCCCACTCGGACTCCAGGATCAGGGAGTCGCCCCGGTAGCGGCGGCGGCTGGCGACCGGCGGCTCCTGGCCGGCGGGGTACGCGGGGCCCAGGCGCCAGAAGCCGTGCTCCTCGGTGCCCAGGAGTCCCGCGAAGACGGCGTGCGAGTCGAACCGGGGCAGGCACAGCCAGTCCACCGAACCGTCCCGGCATACCAGGGCTGCGGTCTGCATGTCCCCGATGAGTGCGTAATCCTCGATGCGCCCGGCCACGAGCATCTCCAGTCGAACAGTGGCTACGCCCCGTGGGACGTGCGGTTTTCCGTCCTGCCGCGCGGGAGGGCCCGCGCGGACAGTCTGAGCAGGATACGACGCGGCCAGATGTTCCGCGCCGAGGTCACCTTAGGGGTGACGGGCCCTTCCGGGTGACAACAATCCGGTGATTGACAACCGCGGTGGACGGCCGCGGCGGCTGCCGCCCCGGTAACTGTGCCACGGCCCGGGCGGTGGCGGGCGGCGCCTCCGCAGCCCGGACGCGCCGCTGATACCCTGGTAGCCCGTGGAGCGGAGGGCACAACAACCCCCGAACCGCAGCGACGGCACCCCCACCGGTCGAGCCGATCCGGCCGGGGCGCCAAGCGCACGTCACCTCGCGACCACGGGAGCCCCCTCTTGGCCATGCCGACTCGATCCTCGACATCCATGACGACCAAGCACCTCTTCGTCACCGGGGGTGTCGCCTCCTCGCTCGGCAAGGGTCTGACCGCCTCCAGCCTGGGCGCCCTGCTCAAGGCGCGGGGACTGCGGGTCACCATGCAGAAGCTCGACCCGTACCTCAACGTCGACCCCGGCACGATGAACCCCTTCCAGCACGGCGAGGTGTTCGTCACCAACGACGGCGCCGAGACCGACCTGGACATCGGCCACTACGAGCGGTTCCTCGACGTCGACCTCGACGGCTCCGCCAACGTCACCACCGGCCAGATCTACTCCACGGTCATCGCCAAGGAGCGGCGCGGCGAGTACCTGGGCGACACCGTGCAGGTCATCCCGCACATCACCAACGAGATCAAGCACCGCATCCGCCGGATGGCCACCGACGACGTCGACGTGGTGATCACCGAGGTCGGCGGCACCGTCGGCGACATCGAGTCGCTGCCCTTCCTGGAGGCCGTGCGCCAGGTGCGGCACGAGGTCGGCCGCGACAACGTCTTCGTCGTCCACATCTCCCTGCTGCCCTACATCGGGCCCTCCGGCGAGCTGAAGACCAAGCCCACCCAGCACTCGGTCGCGGCCCTGCGCAACATCGGCATCCAGCCCGACGCCATCGTGCTGCGCGCCGACCGCGACGTGCCCGTCTCCATCAAGCGCAAGATCTCGCTGATGTGCGACGTGGACGAGGAGGCGGTGGTGGCCTGCAAGGACGCCCCGTCGATCTACGACATCCCCAAGGTGCTGCACACCGAGGGCCTGGACGCCTACGTGGTGCGCCGGATGGGCCTGCCCTTCCGCGACGTGGACTGGACCCAGTGGGACGACCTGCTGCGCCGCGTCCACCAGCCCGACCACGAGGTGACCGTCGCGCTGGTCGGCAAGTACATCGACCTGCCCGACGCGTACCTGTCGGTCACCGAGGCGCTGCGGGCCGGGGGCTTCGCCAACAACGCCCGTGTGAAGATCAAGTGGGTCACCTCCGACGACTGCCGGGTCCCCGGCGGGGCGAGGAGGCAGCTCGGCGACGTGGACGCGATCTGCATCCCCGGCGGCTTCGGCGAGCGCGGTGTTGAGGGCAAGGTCGCCGCGATCACCTACGCCCGTGAGAACGGCGTCCCGCTGCTGGGCCTGTGCCTGGGCCTGCAGTGCATCGTCATCGAGGCCGCCCGCAACCTGGCCGGCATCGAGGGCGCCAACTCCACCGAGTTCGACCAGGCCGCGCCCCACCCGGTGATCTCCACCATGGAGGAGCAGCTCGACATCGTCGCCGGTGAGGGCGACATGGGCGGCACCATGCGGCTGGGGATGTACCCGGCCAAGCTCGCCGAGGGCTCGATCGTGCGCGAGGTCTACGGCGGCGAGCCGTACGTCGAGGAGCGTCACCGCCACCGCTACGAGGTCAACAACGCCTACCGGGCCGAGCTGGAGAAGACCGGCCTGGTGTTCTCCGGGACCTCCCCGGACAACAAGCTGGTGGAGTACGTGGAGTACCCGCGCGAGACCCACCCCTACCTGGTCGCCACCCAGGCCCACCCCGAGCTGCGCTCCCGGCCCACCCGCCCGCACCCGCTCTTCGCCGGCCTGGTCGGGGCGGCCGTGAGGCGGCAGCAGGGCTCGCCCGCCGCGCCCCAGGCCGCCTCCGCCGCGGCGGGCGAGGGGGCCTGAGCGATGGGGCAGAAGGACGCGGGGGCTCTGCGGGACACCCCGAGGCAGTGGCGGGTCACCGCCTCCGAGACGCCCTTCGAGGGCGGCAAGACCAGCGTGCGCACCGACCGTGTGGTGATGCCGGACGGTTCCGTCGCCGTCCGCGACTACCAGGTCCACCCCGGTTCGGTGGCCGTCCTCGCGCTCGACGAGCAGGACCGGGTGCTGGTGATCAGCCAGTACCGGCACCCGGTGCGGCACAAGCTGTGGGAGATCCCCGCCGGCCTGCTCGACGTCCCCGGCGAGAACCCGCTGGGGGCCGCCCGGCGGGAGCTGTACGAGGAGGCGCACGTCAAGGCCGAGGACTGGCGGGTGCTGGTCGACGTGTACACCTCGCCCGGCGGCAGCGACGAGGCGGTGCGCATCTTCCTGGCCCGCGACCTGTCCGACGCCGACGGCGAGCGCTTCGAGGTCTGCGACGAGGAGGCCGACATGGAGGTGGCACGTGTGCCCCTGGCGCAGCTGGTACGCGGCGCGCTGGCGGGGGACCTGCACAACAACTGCCTGGTGGCCGGTGTCCTGGCGCTGACCGCCGCACGCACCGAGGGCGGCCTGGACGCCCTGCGCCCCGCCGAGGCGCCCTGGCCCGCCAGGCCGTTCCGGGCATGAGGAGCCGGCCGGCGGCCGGAGTGTGAACGCGCCCCGGGCGCGGAGCGGCCGCTCCGCGCCCGGGGCGCGCGGCGCCGGTGCGGACCGTCCGTGGTGAACTACCCTTCCAGCCGTGACGGATCAGGCGGTGCACACCGGCGGACCGGCCCCGTCCGCCGGAGCCGTGGACGGAGGCGTGGACGGAGGCGGGGCAGCGGACGGTCTCCTGGGACGGCGGCGCGAACTGGACCGGCTGCGCGCCGACGCCGAACGCGCCGGGCTCGACGCCCTCTCCGGCAGCCCCTCGTCCCGCTGCCGCGTCCTGCTGGTCGCGGGCCGGCCCGGCTCGGGCCGCACCGCGCTGGCGGAGGAGTTCGCGCGGCAGGCGGCCGCCGACTACCCCGACGGGATCCTGCGCGCCCGCCTCAGCGACCCGGACGGCACCCCCGTCCCCACCGAGCGCACCGCCCGCGACCTGCTCCGCGCTCTCGCC
>NZ_JBKJFM010000132.1:0-17717 GCF_046614825.1 Streptomyces nanhaiensis | reverse complement strand
GGCGGCCGCGGACGGTGGAGGGCCGGCCCGGCGAACGAGGCGGCCCGGTGCGGCCGCCTCCTGCCCGGATCCTCCTTCGCGGGCCCCTGTGCCCGCAGCGGCACCTGGCCCGGTCGTCTCGCCCCGCCCCGTCTCGTCCGGCCGCACGACTGTGACGCCGGTGGGGGCGGTCCGGCGTGCGGCCGAACGAGAGGGCGGCGAAGCGGAGCCGGCCGGTCCGGGGCCGGCTCCGCTCGCCCCGGTGCGGCATCGCGCGGTGCCCGTCCGGGCCGCAACGGCCGGAGCCCGCACCGGAATCGGAGGGGCGAACGCCGAACCGCCCCGGTCCGGACGGTGGTTCCGTCCGGACCGGGGCGGTTCGTGCGCCTCCCGGTGTGCCCGCGCCCGCCGCGCCGAGGGCGCGGCGGGCGCCGCGTCACGCGTACAGCGCCTCGATCTCCTGCGCGAAGTCCTTGGCGACCACACCGCGCTTGAGCTTCATCGAGGGCGTCAGATGGCCCGAGTCCTCGGTGAACTGGGTCGCCAGGACGCGGAACTTGCGCACCGACTCCGCGCGGGAGACGGCCGCGTTGCCGTCGTCCACCGCCTGCTGGACGGCCGCCAGCAGCTCGGGGTCCTCCAGCAGCCGCTCCCTGGACAGGCCGGACCTGCCGTGCTCCTCGGCCCAGCGGGGCAGGAACTCCTCGTCCAGCGTGATCAGCGCGGCGACGAACGGGCGGCCGTCGCCGACCACCATGCACTCGGCGACCAGGGCGTGGGCCCGGATGCGGTCCTCGATGACGGCCGGGGCGACGTTCTTGCCGCCCGCCGTCACCAGGATCTCCTTCTTGCGGCCGGTGATGGTGAGGTAGCCGTCCTCGTCGAGGGTGCCGATGTCGCCGGTGTGGAACCAGCCGTCCGCCATCGCCTCGGCGGTGGCGGCCTCGTTGTTCCAGTAGCCGCTGAACAGGTGCTCGCCGCGCAGCAGCACCTCGCCGTCGTCGCCGATGCGGACCGTCGAGCCCGGCAGCGGCTGCCCGACCGTGCCGACCTTCGGGCGGTCGTAGGGGTTGAAGGCGGTGGGCGCGCAGGACTCGGTGAGGCCGTAGCCCTCCAGCACGGTGAAGCCGATGCCGCGGTAGAAGTGCCCCAGCCGCTCGCCCAGCGCCGCGCCCCCGGAGATGGCGTGGGTGGCCCGGCCGCCGAGGACCGCGCGCAGCTTGCCGTAGACCAGCTTGTCGAAGAGTCTGTGGCGCAGCCTCAGGCCCAGCGAGGGGCCGGAGGCGGTGTCCAGCGCGCGGCTGTAGGCGATCGCGGTGTCGGCGGCCCGGTCGAAGATCCTGCCCTTGCCCTCGCCCTGGGCCTTGGCCCGCGCCGAGTTGTAGACCTTCTCGAACACCCGCGGCACGCCCAGGATCAGCGTCGGGCGGAAGCCGGCCAGGTCGTCGGTGAGCTGCTTGATGTCGGGGCTCAGCCCGAGCCGGATCGGCGCCATGACGGCCGCGATCTGCACCATGCGGCCGAAGACGTGGGCGACCGGCAGGAAGAGCAGCACCGAGCCCTCGCCGGGGACGAACAGCGGCTTGAGCCGCTCGACCACGTTGCCGCAGTCGGCGAAGAACGCCCGGTGGGACAGGACACAGCCCTTGGGGCGGCCGGTGGTGCCGGAGGTGTAGACGATGGTGGCCGGGGCGTCGGCGTCGGCGGCGCCGCTGTGCTCGTCCAGGACCGCGTCGGTGACCTGCGTCCCGGAGTCGGCCAGCTTCCGCACCGCGCCGTCGTCGACGGTCCACAGGTTCGCCAGCCGAGGCAGCCGGTCGCGCACGGACTCCACCGCGGCGGCGTGGGCGCCGCTCTCCACGACGCAGCCGACCGCGCCGGAGTCGGACAGGATCCACTGGATCTGCTCCGGCGAGCTGGTCTCGTAGATCGGCACGGTCACCGCGCCGGCGCTCCAGACGGCGAAGTCCAGCAGCGTCCACTCGTAGCGGGTGCGCGACATCAGGCCGATCCGGTCACCGGGGCGCACGCCCGCCGCGATCAGGCCCTTGGCGGCGGCCCGCACCTCCGCCAGGAACTCCCGGGCGGTCAGGTCCTCCCAGCCGCCCTTGGCGTCCTTGCGGGCGATGACCGGGAGGTCGGGGTGCTGTGCGGCGTTGCGGCGGATGAGATCGGTCAGATTTCCGTCCGCGGGCACCTCGTACAGGGCCGGAAGGCTGAACTCGCGCAAAACTGATGCTCCTCATCGGCGCCGCCGCGGATCCGCCGGGAAACGGACCTCCGCCGGCTCTGGCCCAAGACAGGGGTCTTGAGGGTGGACGGCCACGGACGTTACCCACCGGTACGGTGCTCGGGATAGGGGGTGGCGCCGAGATGTTCGGTGCGTCACACACCACTGGACTGTCCCCAGCAGGGTAGTCCACGTGCCCGCGGGCCACGAAGGAGCCGCAGGTCCAGGGGTCGTGCGCGAGCCCTCCGCGCGCCGGGCCACGGGATCTAGGGTGGCCTCATGCGAGTCCATGTGGTGAGCGACGTACACGGCAACAGCCGGGACCTGGCCGCGGCCGGCGAGGGCGCGGACGCGCTGGTCTGCCTGGGCGACCTCGTGCTGTTCATCGACTACGCCGACCACACCCGCGGCATCTTCCCCGACCTCTTCGGGGCGGAGAACACCACCCGGTACGTCGAACTGCGCACCGCGCGCCGCTTCGACGAGGCCCGTGAGCTGTCGGCCCGGCTCTGGGCCGACGTCGACAAGGCGGGGGCGGTGGAGGCGGCCGTGCGCCGGCAGTACGCAGAGCTGTTCGCCGCCTTCCCCGCCCCCACGTACGCCACCTACGGGAACGTGGACATCCCCGCGCTGTGGCCCGAGTACACCCGCGAGGGCACCACCGTCCTGGACGGGCGGACGGCCGACATCGGCGGGCTGCGCTTCGGCTTCGTCGGCGGCGGACTGCCCAGCCCGATGCGCACGCCCTTCGAGGTCGACGAGGAGACGTACGCGGCCAAGGTCGCGGCCCTGGGCGAGGTCGACGTGCTGTGCTCCCACATCCCGCCCCTGGTGCCCGAGCTGTGCTACGACACCGTCGCCCGCCGCTTCGAGCGCGGCAGCCAGGCGCTGCTGGAGGCCGTCCACGCGGTGCGGCCCCGGTACGCCCTCTTCGGCCACGTCCACCAGCCCCTGGTGCGGCGCACCCGGATCGGCCGGACCGAGTGCGTGAACGTCGGCCACTTCAACGCCACCGGCAGGCCCTGGGTCCTGGAGTGGTGACCGTGCCGACGGGACCGTCGGCCGGGGCGCCGGTGGGATGGGGGCGGGAGCGCGCGGGCAGGCGGGGGTGGTGGGAGGGCCGCCGCGTCCGCGCGCGGTAGCCTTCCCCCGCAGACGGCGGCGGACCACGAGCCGGGCGCAGCAACGCGGAGGAGCCACAGGGATGGCCGAGCACACCAGGTCGAGCATCATCGTCGAGGCGGCACCGGCCGAGGTGATGGAGGTGATCGCCGACTTCGGGCGCTACCCGGAGTGGACCGGTGAGGTCAAGGAGGCCGAGGTGCTCTCCACCGACGACCGCGGCCGGGCCGAGCGGGTACGGCTGCTGCTCGACGCCGGGGCCATCCGGGACGAGCACACCCTCGCCTACGAGTGGACCGGCCCCGAGGAGGTCCGCTGGTCCCTGGTGAGGTCGCAGATGCTGCGCACCCTGGACGGCGTGTACCGCCTGAGGTCCCTCGACGGCGGCAGCCGCACCGAGGTGACCTACCAGCTCACCGTGGACGTGAAGATCCCCATGCTCGGCATGATCAAGCGCAAGGCCGAGAAGGTCATCATCGACCGCGCTCTGGACGGGCTGAAGAAGCGCGTCGAGAGCGGCGCGAAGTCCTGAGCGTGGAGGGCACCCGGGCGCGCACGGTCCTGGTCACCGGCGCCGGCGGCGGCGGCCGCACCACCGTCGCGGCCGCCACCGCGCTGGCGGCCGCCCGGAGCGGCCGCCGTACGCTGCTGCTCAGCGCCGAGGACCCGGCCCTGCTGGGGGCGCTGTTCGGCACGGACGGCCCCATCGGCGCCGACGGCGCGGGATCACCCCGCGAGGTCGCGCCCGGCCTGCTCCTGTCCCGCGTCGACTCCGGCGCCGACTTCCGGGCCCGCGCCGTCGCACTCCAGGAGCGCGCCCGCTCCGCCCTGGACCTGCTGGGCGCCGAGCCGCTGGACGACGACGAGCTGGCCGAGCCGCCCGGGGCCGAGGCCTTCGCCATGCTGCGCGCCCTGCGCGCCGCGCACGGCACGGACGTCCACGAAACGGATGCCCGCGATCCGGATGCCCGCGATCCGGATGCGCACGGCCCCGCGGGGCAGGCGTCCGCGCAAGGAGGCCCCTACGACCTGGTCGTGGCCGACATGCCGCCGGTCGGACGGGCCGTGCGCACCCTGGCGCTGCCCGAGCACACCCGGCGCTGGCTGCGGCGGCTGCTGCCGCCCGAGCGCCAGGCCGCCCGTGCGCTGCGGCCGGTCCTGGCCCAGCTCGCCGGTGTGCCGATGCCCGCCCGTTCGCTCTACGAGGCCGCCGAGCGGCTGGACCGCGAACTCGCCGCCGTACAGGCGGTGGTCGAATCACCCGCGACCGCCGTGCGGCTGGTCCTCGAACCCGGCCCCGCCGCCGTCCGTGCGCTGCGCGCCGCCCGGGCCGGACTCGCACTGCACGGCCTGGCACTGGACGCCGTGGTCGCCAACCGGCTGCTGCCCACCGCCTCGCCCGATCCCTGGCTGGCGGGCCTCGCGTCCCGCCAGCAGGAGGCTCTCAAGGAACTCCTGGGCGACTGCCCGGCCGGCTCGGCGGCCGTGTGCGAGCTGCCGCACCTGGGCCGGGAGCCGCAGGGCCCGGCCGACCTCGGCGAACTGGCGGAGCGGATCCCACCGCCCGGCCCACCGCCCGGCCCGGCGTCGGACCCGGTGTCCGGCCCCATGTCCGGGGCGGCCCCGTCCGGTGACCGGGCCGCCGGGCCGTGGACGGTGGAGGACCGGCTGGCCGACGAGGGCGTCCTGCTGTGGCGGCTGCCGCTGCCCGGTGCCGTCCGCGAGACGCTGTCGCTGGTGCGCCGCGGCGACGAGGTCGTCGTCACCACCGGGCCGTTCCGCCGGGTGCTGCCGCTGCCCGCCGCGCTGCGCCGCTGCGCGGTGGCCGGCGCCCGGCTGGCCGACGGCGAGCTGACGGTGCGCTTCGAGCCCGAGCCCGGGGCGTGGCCCGCGCGGGACTGAGGAACCGGGGAAGCGCGTCCGACGCCCCGGGCGCCGCCGGGCGTTCGGGTAACGTCGAGAGGGAGGGCCCGTCCGCCGGGCGGCCCTCGGTCAAACGCCGCGGACCGCCGCGGCCACCGTCGCAGCCACCGCCCCAGGAGCCCACCATGAGCGATGCCACCGAGCGACCTTCCCCCGCAGACCCCGGTGCCGATTCCGACGCCTGGGCCACCGCCTGCGAGGAGGACCTCGCCGCCGAGCGCGAGCGCCGCCGCGAGCGCTACGGGGCGCCGGTGGGGAGCGCCGCCGAGGAGCTGTTCAAGCTGGCCGAGGCGGTCACGGGGAAGCTGACCGAGCTCGGGGGGCCGCTGGCCGGGCCCGCCGCCCGGGGCGCGGTGCGGCAGTTCGCCCAGTTCGCGGACCGCGCCAGAGCCGCGGTGGAGCCCGTCGTCGAACGCAACCCGAAGGTCTTCGACCACCTCGCCGCCGCGGGCGGCGAGCTGCTGGCCGCCTACCGCGCCGCGGTGACGGACCAGGAGGGGCGCTGGACCCGCGGGAGCGCGGGCGGCGGCGCGGCGGACGAGGCGGACGAGGCGGAGGACCGCGGCGGCCGGGCCGAGCGGGAAGAGGGCCGCGGCACGGCCGGGGCCGAGGGGAAGAAGGACGAAAAGGGCAAGGGTGACGAGGGGGAGGGCCCCGCCGGATCCCAGCGGATCGAGGTCGACTGACCCCCGTTCCGGCTCCCGTTCCGGCCCCGGCCTGGTCGGAACCCCTTCGGGCGCCGTTCGGGGACCGTTCAGGCCTTGTACGGATCGGGTTTGGTTTCGCAGTCGGTCCGTTCAAGCCTCCGCCCTCCGGTACGGTTGTGCACAGCGGGGATCGACCGAGTAACTGAGGGACACATGGGACTCACCATCGGCGTCGACATCGGCGGTACGAAGATCGCGGCCGGCGTGGTCGATGAAGAGGGCGCGATCCTCGAAACCAGCACGGTGCCCACCCCGTCCACCGCCGAGGGCGTCATCGACGCCATCGCGGAGGCGGTGCGCACCGTCAGCACCGGGCACGAGATCGAGGCGGTCGGCATCGGCGCCGCCGGCTACGTCGACGACAAGCGGGCCACCGTCCTGTTCGCCCCCAACATCAAGTGGCGCAACGAGCCGCTCAAGGACAAGGTCGAGCAGCGCGTCGGCCTCCCGGTCGTCGTCGAGAACGACGCCAACGCCGCCGCCTGGGGCGAGTACCGCTTCGGCGCCGGCCAGGGCCACGACGACGTCGTGTGCATCACGCTCGGCACCGGGCTGGGCGGCGGCATCATCATCGGCGGAAGGCTCCACCGCGGGCGGTTCGGCGTCGCGGCGGAGTTCGGCCACGTCCGGGTCGTCCCCGACGGCCTGCTGTGCGGCTGCGGCAGCCAGGGCTGCTGGGAGCAGTACGCCTCCGGCCGGGCCCTGGTCCGCTACGCCCGCCAGCGCGCCAACGCCACCCCGGAGAACGCGAGGATCCTGCTCGCCCTCGGCGACGGGACCCCGGAGGGCATCGAGGGCCGGCACATCAGCCAGGCCGCCCGGCAGGGCTGCCCGGTGGCCGTCGACTCCTTCCGCGAGCTGGCCCGCTGGGCCGGCGCCGGGCTGGCCGACCTGGCCTCGCTCTTCGACCCCTCCGCGTTCATCGTCGGCGGCGGCGTCTCGGACGAGGGCGACCTCGTCCTCGAACCGATCCGCAAGTCCTTCCGCCGCTGGCTGGTGGGCAGCCAGTGGCGCCCGCACGCCCAGGTGCTCGCCGCGCAGCTCGGCGGCAGGGCCGGTCTGGTGGGCGCGGCCGACCTGGCCCGCCAGGGCTGACGGCACGGGGGCGCGGGTGGGCGAGGCCACCGGGAACGGAGACTTCCCCGGGCGCACGGCGCCCGGGGACCTGCCCGCGTCCCGCACCGAACCCGACGGCTCGGCCGTGGTCCGGCTGCTGAGTTACAACATCCGCTCCATGCGCGACGACACGGGCGCGCTGGCCCGGGTCGTCCGGGCCTGCGCGCCCGACGTCCTCTGCGTCCAGGAGGCGCCCCGCTTCTTCCGCTGGCGCAAGTACGCGGCCCGCCTCGCCCGGGAGACGGGCCTGGTGTACGTCACGGGCGGGGCGACCGCCACCGGGCCGATGATCCTGTCCTCGCTGCGCGCCACGGTGGAGCGCAGCGAGGACGTACTGCTGCCGCGCACCCCCGGCCTGCACCGCCGCGGTCTGGCCACGGCGGTGCTGCGCTTCGGCCCCTCCGCCCGGCTGGCGGTGGTCTGCTGCCACCTCAGCCTGGCCGAGAAGGAGCGGTACGCCCAGGCCGGGACGGTCCTGGACCGCCTGGCGGGCATGGGGGCGGACGCCGCGGTGGTGGCCGGCGACCTCAACGACGAGCCGGACGGCCGTGCCTTCCGCCGCCTGGCCGCCGCCCTCCAGGACGGCTGGGCCACCAGCCCGTGGGGCGGCGAACTCACCTCGACCGCGGCCGAGCCGCGCAAGCGCATCGACGCCGTGCTGGCCACCGGGGCGGT
Organism: Streptomyces nanhaiensis; assembly: GCF_046614825.1. Classification (NCBI taxonomy): domain Bacteria; kingdom Bacillati; phylum Actinomycetota; class Actinomycetes; order Kitasatosporales; family Streptomycetaceae; genus Streptomyces; species Streptomyces nanhaiensis. The sequence continues at coordinate 9,965 of NZ_JBKJFM010000132.1, read as the reverse complement.
GGAGGTGCTGGGCTGCGGTGTGCCCGCCGGCCTTCCGGGCGTCGCCGACGCCGATCTGAGGGCGGCCACCGACCACCTGCCGGTCCTGGCCGCCCTGCGCGTACCCGCCGCCTAGGCCCTGTCCGGCAGATCCCGCCTGCTCCGCGGTGTCCGGCACGCCCGCTCGCTGCGTTGCCGATCGTCGGCGCGGCACGCTGCGCTCTCCTTCTCCGCCCTGCGATCGCACGCACCGGACACCGAGGGGCCCGCCCTTCGGGCGGACAGCGCTGTTTGCCGGACAGGGCCTATGCGCCGCGGGCCCGCGGGCCGGCCCGCTCCGGCCCGGCCGACCGGTCGTTCCCGGCTCGGACCGGACCGGCCTGGCCCGGCCCGGTCAGACCACCGCGCCGCGCCCCGGATCGTCGAGGTCGTCGTCCTCGTCGTCGCGCATCCGCATCACCAGCGCGGCGAAACCGCCCAGGAACCCGCCGACGCCCAGGGTGGCGATCCACCACGTCACCGGCTGCTGGAACAGGATGGTCAGAATCAGCAGCAGAGGGCCGCCCAGGACCGCCACCCAGGCGAAGCGGCTCGCGGGGTCCCCCTTGGGCAGCGGCGGGGGCTCGGGCGGCACGAAGTGGCCCTCGTCGTCCTCGCCGAGGTCGCCGTCGGAGGGCTCGGCCGGACTCCAGTCGCGCGGCCCGGAACCGGCCGCGTACACGGTGAAGCTGCGTGCCGGGGAGTCGCCGGCCTCCGGCCCGGAGCGCTCGCCGCCCTCCTCGCCGGACCCGCCCGGTCCGCCCCGCTCGCCGGACCCGCCGGCCGCCTCGCCGCCGCCCGGTCCGCCCGGTCCGGCGGGCCCGCCGGACCGCCGCTCCTCGTGCGGAGGGCTCGCGGGCTCCTCCCCGTAGGCGGCCACGATCTGGGCCCAGGCGGCCTCCTCGTCCAGGGGCTCCTGGCCCTCGCCGCGGCCCTGCTCACGCTCCGTCACGTGCCGTCTTCCTCGCTGTGAGGCGGGTGATGAATCCGTAGGAGTCCGCGAAGATCCGCTCCGCGTCGTGGTCCAGGGTGGCCACGTGCAGGCTCCGCTCCAGCACCGTCTCGGTGACGTCGCGCGAGGAGACCCGGTCGAGGATCAGCGCGGAGTCCGAGGGGGGCACGACGTGGTCCACCCGGCTGTGCAGGAGCAGCAGCGGCCGGGTGACCCGGGGCAGCTCCCCGCGCACCGTCCGCAGCAGTTCGTACAGGGAGTGCGCGGCGTGCAGCGGCACCCGGTCGTAGCCGACCTCCACCGCGCCCTCCTTGGCGATGTCGCCGGTGACGCCCCTGGTGGAGGGGAGCAGGTGGCGCAGGACCGGCAGCGCGTACCCCTGGATCCGCGGGAGCGTCGCCGCCGGGTTGACCGCCACGACCCCGCTGACCGCGTCGCCGTGCAGGGCGGCCAGCCGCAGCGCGAGCGCCCCGCCCATCGACAGGCCGCAGACGAAGACCTGCTCGCAGCGTTCGCTCAGCCGCCGCAGCTCGTGGTCGACGGTCGCGTACCAGTCCTGCCAGCCGGTGACCGCCAGGTCCTGCCAGCGCGTGCCGTGGCCGGGCAGCAGCGGCAGCGAGACGGTCAGGTCCCTCTCGGCCAGGTAGCGGGCCCAGGGGCGCATCGACTGCGGGCAGCCGGTGAAACCGTGACACAGCAGGACGCCGACCTCGCCGCCGTCGTGGCGCAGCGGTTCGGCACCGGGGAGCAGGGGCACCGTGGATCTCCGTTCGGTGGTCGACTCGGTGGAGCGCCCGGCACGGGCGGGGATGCTGCCACCCTACGCGTGCGCGCGGTGACCGGGTAGGCCGGACGGCCCGCGCGGGAGCGGAACGAGGCGGGGAGAGCGGTTCCGGCGGGATATGGTCTTACCGGCAGACACAGGAGGTTCCTCGGTTGTTGTACGGCGTCATGAAGCTCTCCCTCGGGAACGGGCTCAGGCTCGCGTTCCGTCCCTGGGTGGAGGGCCTGGAGAACATCCCGGCCGAGGGGCCGGCCATACTCGCGAGCAACCACCTGTCGTTCTCGGACTCCTTCTTCCTGCCCGCCGTCCTGGACCGCAAGGTCACCTTCATCGCCAAGGCGGAGTACTTCACCACCCCCGGCGTCAAGGGGCGGCTGACGGCGGCGTTCTTCAAGGGCATCGGCCAGCTTCCGGTGGACCGCTCGGGCGGACGGGGCGCGGGCGAGGCCGCGGTCCGCAGCGGCATCCAGGTGCTGGAGCGCGGCGAGCTGTTCGGCATCTACCCCGAGGGCACCCGGTCCCCGGACGGCCGCCTCTACCGCGGCAAGCCGGGCGGACTGGCCAGGGTGGCTTTGGCCACCGGCGCGCCGGTCATCCCCATCGCGATGATCGACACCGAGAAGATCCAGCCGCCCGGCAAGGTCGTCCCGAAGCTGATGCGGCCCGGCATCCGGATCGGCAGGCCCCTGGACTTCAGCCGCTACCAGGGCATGGACGGCGACCGCTTCGTCCTGCGGTCGGTCACCGACGAGGTCATGTACGAGATCATGAAGCTGTCCGGCCAGGAGTACGTCGACATGTACGCCACGGCGGCCAAGCGGCAGATCGCGGAGCGGGAGAAGGCGGAGAAGGCCGAGCGCGCCGCGCGGCACAGGGCCGGGAAGGCGCGCGGGGGCGAGAGGGCCCGGGAGGGCGGAGCTTCCGGGGAAGCCGGGGGAACCGGGGGAACCGGGAAGCCCGCCGGGGCCGGCGGGGGCGACGACAGAGCGGCCTAGGAGCCGCCGGGGGAGGTACGGGGGCGTGGCGATGGCCGCGGGGATGTCCGTCGAGCAGCCGCTGTGGAGGGCGCTGACGGCCTACCGGGTGCTCACCATGGGGTACGCGCTGGCGCTGTACGCCCACGCGTACGGCGAGTACGTCCATCCGCTGGGCGCGGGCGCCTACCTCGCCGTCCTGGCGGTGTGGACGCTGGCGACCGTCCGCCGGGTCTCCGGCGCCGAGCGCTGCACCCCGGCCTTCCTGGCGGTGGAACTGGCCGTCGCGCTCGCCGGGATCCTGCTGACACCGGTGGTGGACACCCAGGCGCGCATCGACGCGGGCGGCCCCACCCTGCCGTCGATATGGACGGCCGGCGCGGTGCTCGGCTTCGCGATCAAGAAGGGCTGGCGCTGGGCCGCGGGGGCCTCGCTGCTGGTCGGCGCCGCCAACGTGGCCGCGGCGGGCGGCTTCGCGCAGGACACCGTGCACAACGTGCTGCTGGTGTGCATCGCGAGCGTCGCCATCGGCTACGTCGTCGAGGTGGCCCGCGCCAGTGAGCGCACCCTGGCCCGCGCGCTGCGGATCGAGGCCGCCACCCGTGAACGGGAGCGCCTGGCCCGGGACATCCACGACAGCGTGCTCCAGGTGCTGGCCATGGTGCAGCGCCGCGGCACCGCCATCGGCGGCGAGGCGGCCGAGCTGGGGCGGCTGGCGGGGGAGCAGGAGGCGGCGCTGCGCACGCTGGTCTCCAGCGGCGTGGTGCCCGAGGCCCCCGCCTCCCGCGCCGCCGGGCACCCGGTTCCGGCCTCACCGGCCGCCGTGCCGCCGCAGGGGAGGGGCGGAGTGGACGGGGAGGGCGGGGACGTCTGCGACGTGCGCGCGCTGCTGTCCGCGTACGCCGGGAGCAGGGTCTCCTTCGCCGAGCCCGGCGCACCGGTGCCGCTGCCCGCGGCGGCGGCCCGGGAACTGGCGGCGGCGGTCGGCGCGGCCCTGGACAATGTGCGCAGGCACGCGCGGGGACCGTCGGGCGAGGAGGCGCAGGCGTGGATCCTGCTGGAGGACGAGCCGGACGCCGTTGTGGTGACCGTCCGGGACGACGGACCCGGCATCCCGCCGGGGCGCCTGGAGGACGCGGAGGCCGAGGGCCGCATGGGCGTGGCGCTCTCCATCCGCGGGCGCCTGCGCGATCTGGGCGGCAGCGCGGAGCTGCTGTCGGTGCCGGGGCAGGGAACGGAAGTCGAGCTGAGGGTGCCCAAGGATGACCAGCACAACAGGTGAGAGCGGCGCGGGGAACGGCGGGGCCGTCCGGGTGATGGTCGTCGACGACCACCCGATGTGGCGGGACGCGGTCGCCCGGGACCTCGCCGAGGCGGGCTTCGACGTGGTGGCCACCGCCGGGGACGGGCCCCAGGCGGTGCGCCGGGCCCGGGCCGTCGAGCCGGACGTACTCGTCCTGGACCTCAACCTGCCCGGCCTGCCGGGCGTCGAGGTGTGCCGGCAGCTCGTCGGCTCCGGTCCCGGCGGCGGGCCCACCGGCCCCCGGGTGCTGGTGCTCTCCGCGAGCGGCGAGCACGCGGACGTGCTGGAGGCGGTGAAGTCCGGGGCGACGGGCTATCTGGTGAAGTCGGCGAGCACGCAGGAGCTGCTGGAGGCCGTGCGCCGCACCGCGGAGGGGGACCCGGTGTTCACGCCGGGGCTGGCCGGGCTGGTGCTCGGCGAGTACCGGCGGCTGGCCGGCGACCCCGCGCCGCGCAGGCCCGACGAGCCCGGCGCGCCCCGGCTGACCGAGCGGGAGACCGAGGTGCTGCGGCTGGTCGCCAAGGGGCTGTCGTACAAGCAGATCGCCGAGCGGCTGGTCATCTCGCACCGCACCGTGCAGAACCACGTGCAGAACACCCTGGGCAAGCTCCAGCTCCACAACCGGGTGGAGCTGGTTCGCTACGCGATCGAACGCGGCCTGGACGACGCCTGAGCCGTCCGCCGTCCGCCGCGGTGTTCCGCCGCACCCGTCGCCCGTACCGCCGCTAGCGTGGCCGGGGCGGGCGGCGGCCGGTGGTTCCGCCGGATCGGGGAACCCGCCGAGGGATGCCGGAAACCGGGAGACCGGGCGGAGAAGGGAGACTCATGCGGGTCGGAGTGCTGACCGGCGGCAGCGACTGCCCCGGACTCAACGCGGTGCTGCGCGCGATCGTCCGCAAGGGGGTGCAGGAGTACGGCGACGAGTTCACCGGGTTCCGCGACGGCTGGCGCGGTGTGCTGCGGGACGAGACCGTGCCGCTCGACATCCGGGCCGTGCGCGGCACCCTGCCGCGCGGCGGCACCATCCTCGGCTCCTCGCGCACCAACCCCCTGGCGGAGGACGACGGGACCGACAGGGTGCTGGGCACCCTCGCCCGCCACCGGCTGGACGCCCTGATCGTGGTCGGCGGGACCGCCACGCTCGGCGTCGCGGCCCGGCTCGCCGAGGACCACGGCGTCCCCCTGGTGGGCGTGCCCAAGACCATCGACAACGACATCCCCCTCACCGACTACACCATCGGCTTCGACACCGCCGTCGGCGTCGCCACCGCGGCCATCGACCGGCTGCACACCACCGCCGAGTCCCACAAGCGGGTGCTGGTGGTGGAGGTGATGGGGCGCAGCGCCGGATGGATCGCCCTCCACTCGGGCCTGGCGGGCGGGGCCAACTGCATCCTCATCCCCGAGCAGCCCTTCGACGTGGACCGGGTGTGCGGGTGGGTCGAGTCCCGGTTCCGGGCCACCTACGCCCCGATCGTCGTCATCGCCGACAGCGCCCTGCCCGAGTCGGGCGAGATCACCCTGCGCCGCGGCACCACGCCGCTGCCGGGCGCGGACCCCCGCGCCCGGCTCTCCGGAGTGGGCGAGTGGCTGGGCAGGGAGATCGAGCGGCGCACCGGCAAGGAGGCCCGCACCACCGTGCTCGGCCACCTCCAGCGCGGCGGCGCCCCCAGCCCGTTCGACCGCTGGCTGGCCACCCGCTTCGGCCTGCACGCGATCGACGCGGTGCACCAGGGCGACTGGGGGGCGATGACGGCGCTGCAGGGCACCCGGATCACCCGCGTACGGCTGGCCGAGGCGTCCTCCACGCTGAAGACGGTCGATCCCTCGCTGTACGAGGAGGCGGGCGTCTTCTTCGGCTGACCCCGGCCGGAGGGCCGGCCGCCGGGCCGGCCCGGCGGGCCCTCAGACCAGGACGGCGGCCAGCAGATCGGCCGTGATCCGCGCCCCCTCCAGCGTCAGCACCGACTCGGGGTGGAACTGCACCCCGGCGAAGTGCGGCCCGCGCAGCGCGTGGACGTCCCCGCGGACCGGGTCGCGGCTCAGCTCCACCCCGTCCGCGGCCAGCTCCCGCTCCCGCGCCGCGTCGCAGCGGGCGGTGTAGGAGTTGTAGAAGCCGACGGTCCGCTCCGTGCCGAACAGGTCGATCCGCTCCTGCGCGCCCTGGTACGGCTCGTCCCTGCGGACCAGCTCCAGGCCCAGCGCTGCGGCGATCAGCTCGTGCCCCAGGCAGACCCCCAGCAGCCCGTGCCGGTGGCCGTGCAGCAGTTCGGCGGCGAGCGGGCGCAGCACCCGCATCTTCGGGTCGGCGGCGTCGCGCGGATCGCCCGGACCGGGACCGAGCACCACCGGGCCCGGATGGGCGAGCGCCGCCTCGCGCAGACCCGGCTCGTCGTACCGCCGCACCGCCACCTCCAGCCCGGTGGAACGCAGCAGATGGGCCAGCATCGCGGTGAAGGAGTCCTCGCCGTCCACCACCAGCGCCCGGCCGCGCACCGGTCCGGTGCCGGGGGAGGGCGTCCGCATCCGCAGCCAGAACGGGGCCAGGTCCGCGCGCCGCGCGTCGAGCGCGGCCCGCACCCGCGGGTCGTCCGCCAGGCGCGGCCGTACGGCCTCCCCGGCCGCGCCCCCGGCCGTGCTTCCGGTCTCCCCGGCCGCGCCCCCGGCCCCCGCCGTCCCCGCCGGTCCGGTCCGCACACCCAGCGCGGCCAGCACTCCGGCGGCCTTGGCATGGGTCTCGGCGACCTCGCCCGCCGGGTCCGAGGCGCGCACCAGCGTGGCGCCCACCGGGACCCGCACCTCGCCGGTGGCCGCGTCGATGTCGGCGGTGCGGATGAGGATGGGGGAGTCCAGCGTCCGGGCGCCGCCGCCGTCCCGGCCGATCAGCGCCAGCGCGCCCGCGTAGTAGCCGCGCCCGCCCTCCTCGTGGCGCCGGATCACCCGGCAGGCGTTCTCCACCGGGCTGCCGGTGACGGTCGCGGCGAACATCGTCTCGCGCAGCACCTCGCGGACGTCCCAGGTGCTGCGGCCGCGCAGCTCGTACTCGGTGTGCGCCAGGTGGGCCATCTCCCGCAGCCGCGGCCCGACCACCACGCCGCCCATGTCGCCGACGGCGCACATCATCTTCAGCTCCTCGTCGACCACCATCGACAGCTCCTCGGTCTCCTTGCGGTCGCCGAGGAACTCCAGCAGGCCCTCCGCGGACGGGCCGCCGGCCGGATAGCGGTAGGTGCCGCTGATCGGGTTCATCACCACCGTCCCGCCGCTCATCCGGACGTGGACCTCGGGGCTGGCCCCCACCAGGGTGCGCTCGCCGGTGTGCACGGCGTACGTCCAGTACGCGCCGCGCTCCCCGGCCAGCAGCCGCCGGAACAGCGCCAGCGCGTCGGCCCTGCCGTAGCCCTCGATCACACCCCGGTAGGTGCGGCGGACGACGAAGTTGGCGCCCTCGCCGGAGCCGATCTCGTCCTCGACCACCCGGCGCACGATCTCCTCGTACGCGCCGTCGCTCACGTCGAAGCCCCCGCCGGTGACGCGGACCGCGTGGCCGGGCAGCGCGGCCGCCAGCGCGTCCAGGGGCACCTCGTGGATCTCGTCGGGGACGAGCACCGACAGCGGAGTGCCGTCGTCGGCCGCCTCGAAGCCGCGCTCGCGGATCTGCCGGAACGGCACCAGGGCGAGGGCGCCCGGTCCGTCGGCGGGGATGTCGGCCAGCCGCTCCGCCTCGCCGACCGGTCCGAGCAGCACCTCGACGGTGCGCCCGTCCCGGCCGGGGGTGCGGCGCAGCAGCAGGGCGAAGGGCGGGCAGTCGTCGGCCAGCAGACGCTCCACCAGGGCGCTCGCGGCGACGCCGGAGCCGGGGGCGCCGGAGGTGTCCGTGCGGTCTCTCACAGCGGGTCGTTCCTTCCTGTCGGGGGAGGGAACGGCCCGCGCGCCGGCTGCCGGCGGAAACGGTGAAGGCCGCCCCCTCGGGCGGCCTTCGCGTCGTACGGATCAGTGCGCGCGTCGGTGGGCCGCCGGAGAGGCGGGCCACCACCAGGCTGCGGCCGTCACGGCCGGCACTGTCGTCTGCGCGGACATGCCCCGCACTCTACCCCCGCCCCGCCCGTCCCCGCGGACTCCGTCTCACCCATCGGTCAGGCACGGGAGGGGCGGACCCCACCCCGTAATCTGGATGCGTGACCGTGAACGCCAAACCCGACGCCGGTACCCACACCTGGCGAGACCTACCCGCGGCGCAGCAGCCCGACTGGCCGGACTCCGAGGCTCTGCGCGATGTGATCGCCGAGCTCGAGTCCTATCCGCCGCTCGTCTTCGCCGGCGAGTGCGACCAGCTGCGCGCCCGCCTGGCGTCCGTCGCCAAGGGCGAGGCGTTCCTGCTCCAGGGGGGCGACTGCGCCGAGGCCTTCGACGCCGTCTCCGCCGAGCAGATCAGGAACAAGCTCAAGACGCTGCTCCAGATGGGGGCCGTGCTCACCTACGCCGGGTCCGTCCCGGTGGTGAAGGTGGGCCGGATCGCCGGGCAGTACAGCAAGCCGCGCTCGAAGCCCACCGAGACCCGCGACGGGGTGACCCTGCCCTCCTACCGGGGCGACTCGGTCAACGGCTTCGAGTTCACCCCCGAGGCCCGCACCCCGGACCCGCAGCGGCTCAAGCGGATGTACCACGCCTCCTCGGCGACGCTGAACCTGGTGCGGGCCTTCACCACCGGCGGTTACGCCGACCTGCGCCAGGTGCACGCCTGGAACCAGGACTTCGTGAAGAACTCCCCCTCCGGCCAGCGCTACGAGGCGCTGGCCCGGGAGATCGACCGGGCGCTGAACTTCATGAACGCCTGCGGGGTGGACCCGGAGGAGTTCAAGACGGTGGAGTTCTACGCCTCGCACGAGGCGCTGATCCTCGACTACGAGTCGGCGCTGACCCGGGTGGACTCCCGCACGGGGGACCTGTACGACGTCTCCGGCCACATGGTCTGGATCGGCGAGCGGACCCGCCAGCTGGACGGCGCGCACATCGAGTTCGCCTCCCGCATCCGCAACCCGATCGGGGTCAAGCTCGGGCCCGCCACCACGCCCGAGGACGCCCTGACGCTGATCGACCGGCTGGACCCGGACCGCGAGCCGGGCCGGCTGACCTTCATCACCCGGATGGGGGCCGACAAGATCCGCGACCGGCTCCCCACCCTGGTGGAGAAGGTCACGGCCTCCGGCGCGCAGCCGGTGTGGGTGTGCGACCCGATGCACGGCAACACCTTCGAGGCGGCCAGCGGGCACAAGACGCGGCGCTTCGACGACGTGCTGGACGAGGTCAAGGGCTTCTTCGAGGTCCACAAGAGCCTGGGCACCCACCCGGGCGGCATCCATGTTGAGCTGACCGGCGACGACGTCACCGAGTGCGTGGGCGGCGGCGACGAGATCTTCGTCGACGACCTGCACCAGCGCTACGAGACCGCCTGCGACCCGCGGCTGAACCGCAGCCAGTCGCTGGACCTGGCGTTCCTGGTGGCGGAGATGTACCGCGACCAGTGAGCGGCGGGCACCGGTAGGCACCGGGACGCACCGTCGCACAGCAGTGCCGTGGGGCGCGGATCACAGCGATCCGCGCCCCACGGCGCTGTCGCACCGGCGGTCCGCAGGTTAGGTTAGGGTTACCTCACCGGCCCGACCGGGGTGTCCGGCCGGGTGTCCGACCCGTCTCCCGTGGAGGTGACCGCGTGTACGTCTGCTCGTGCTTCGGCGTCACTGAGGAGCAGATCCGCGAACACGCGGCCTCCGGGGCCTGCACCCCGCGCCAGATAGCCTCCGCCAGCCGGGCGGGCACCGACTGCGGCTCGTGCGTGCGCCGCATCCAGGGGCTGCTGGGCCGCGGCGGGTGCCCTCGGCGCGAGACGGCCGGCGCCTCCCGCGCCGGAGCCGCGCTCCCCGCCGTGCCGGC
>NZ_JBKJFM010000131.1:0-17817 GCF_046614825.1 Streptomyces nanhaiensis | reverse complement strand
GCGGCCGCCGCCGCGCTGGCGCTCGCCGCGCTCGCCGCGTGCACCGCGCCCGGCACCGCCCCGGGGGAGGACGGGGCGGCGCGGGCGGAAGGGGGCAGGCCGTTCACCGTGGTGGCGACCGGCGACATCATCCCGTACCCGTCGATCATCGAGCAGGCCCGGCGTGACGCGGGCGGCACCGGACACGACTTCACCCGCATCCTCGCGGGCGTGAAACCGGTGGTCGCGCCCGCCGACATCGCGCTGTGCCACATGGAGACGCCCTACGGCGACGAGGACGGCCCCTTCACCGGCTATCCGCTGTTCCGCTCCCCGCCCCAGCTCGCGCGGGCTCTGCGGACCACCGGCTACGACAGCTGCTCGACCGCCTCCAACCACAGTCTCGACGACGGCGTCGAGGGCGTGCGCCGCACCCTCGACGCGCTGGACGCGGCGGGAGTCCGGCACACGGGCACCGCCCGCAGCGCGGCGGAGGCCGCCCGCCCGGCGCTGCTGGAGGCCGGCGGCGCCCGGATCGCCCATCTGTCGTACACCTACGGCACCAACGGCATCCCGCTCCCCGAGGGCCGGCCGTGGGCGGTGAACCTGCTGGAGCCGGAACGCGTCCTCGCCGACGCACGCGCCGCCCGCCGCGCCGGCGCCGACGTGGTGATCGTCAGCCTGCACTGGGGAACGGAGTGGCAGCAGGCGCCCGACGCGACGCAGAAGGAGCTGGCCCGCAGGCTCACCGCCGCGCGCACCGGCGGGGCCAGGGCCGTCGACCTGCTGATCGGCACCCACAACCACGTGCCCCAGCCCTACGAGAAGGTGAACGGCACCTGGGTGGTCTACGGCCTGGGCGACCAGGTCGCCAGCTTCGTCCCCGAGGACAAGCGCAGCGGCAACGAGGGGTCCATGGCACGCTTCACCTTCGCCCCCGAGAACGGCCGCTGGACCGTCGCGAAGGCCGAGTTCCTGGTGGGCCACTCCGACACCGGCCCGCCCTTCCGCGTGGTGCGAGCCACCGCGCAGGACTTCCCCGAGGTGCACGCGCGGGTGCGCGAGGCGGTGCTGAGCCGGGGCGCGGGCGAGGACGGTCTCACCGAGGGCCGGTGAGACCGGGCGGCGGACCGGCCTGCCCGGCGGGTGCCCTCCGCGGACCTCAGCCCAGCGACTCGCCCGCGTGCGGGGAGACCGCCCCGGTCGCGATCAGGGCGAAGATCAGCAGGCCCAGCAGTATCCGGTAGACCACGAACGGCATGAAGCTCCTGGTGGAGATGAACTTCATGAACCAGGCGATGACCGCGTAGGCCACGAGGAAGGACAGCGTGGTCGCGAAGAGGGTCGGCGCCCAGGAGACGTGCCCCTCGCCGATCTCCGTCAGTTCGAACAGTCCGGAGGCGAGGACGGCCGGGATGGCCAGCAGGAAGGAGTAGCGGGCGGCGGCCTCACGGGAGTAGCCCATGAACAGGCCGCCGCTGATCGTCGCACCCGAGCGGGACACGCCGGGGATCAGCGCCATCGCCTGGGCCATGCCGAACAGCAGGCCGTCGCGCACGGTCAGCCTCTCCAGCGACTTGCGCTCGCGTACGGCGCGGTGGCGCCCGCCGGAGGCGTCGCGGGAGGCGAGCCGGTCGGCCACGCCCAGGACGATGCCCAGCACGATCAGGGTCGTGGCGATCAGCCGCAGATCGCGGAAGGGGCCCTCGATGTAGTCCTTGAGGGTCAGGCCGAGGACGCCGATCGGGATGGAGCCGACGATCACCAGCCAGCCCAGCTTCGCGTCGTGCTCGCGGCGCGCCCGCCTGTCGTACAGCGAGCGGAACCAGGCGGAGACGATCCGCACGATGTCCTTGCGGAAGTAGATCAGCACCGCCGCCTCGGTGCCGATCTGGGTGACGGCGGTGAAGGCCGCGCCGGGGTCCTCCCACCCCGCGAAGACCGCGGTCAGCCGCAGATGGGCGCTGGAGGATATGGGGAGGAACTCGGTCAGCCCCTGGACGAGCCCGAGGATGAACGCTTCGAACCAAGACATGTCGGGGTGTGCTCGTCCCTATTCGTGATCACCGGTCAGGTCGGGCAGATGCTATGGCCGGTCGGGAACGGGAAGGGAAACGGCGGGCGAACGTCGCGGGCCTGTGCGTACCGGCTCGGTGACCGCCCGGCCCGCGGCCTCCCCGGCGCCCCTCGGCGCCCCGGCCCGGCGCAGCCGGGCGCGCCTGCGCCAGGCGACCGCCGCGGCGGCCAGCCCGGGAACGGCGATGAAGGCGGATGCGACCAGGAAGACGGGCGAGGTCGGCTCGGTGGCCTGGCTGCCCGCCACGGCGTACGCGGCGGTGTTGGGCACACAGCCCAGCGCGGTGGCCGACAGGAAGGCCGGCCAGCGCATCCGGCTGACGGAGGCGCCGTAGTTGGAGACGGCGAACGGGATCCCCGGCAGCACCCGCAGCACCAGCATCGAGCGGAAGCCACGGCGGCTGAGCTGCCGGTCCCCGGCCGCCAGCCAGCGGCCGCGCAGCAGCGGGCGCAGGGCGTCCTGCCCCAGCAGCCGTCCCAGCCCGAAGGCCAGCCCGGCCCCCAGCACCGTCCCGGCCACCGCCGCGACAGTGCCCAGGGCGGCGCCGAAGAGGGCGCCCGAGGCCAGGTTCAGCACCGGTCTGGGCACGAGAGCCGCGGTGCACAGGCCGTACGCGAGGGCGAACAGCGCCAGCGCGCCGCCGCCGGAGAGCTGGGGACGCCACCCCTGGGCGAACAGCTGCTGCGGTTCGTGGAGGGCCACCGTCGTGGCGGCGGCGGCCAGCAGCACGGCGAGGAGGGACAGACGGGACCACGGGGAGAACAGCACCGCGGAGCACCGGGCGGCGGGTCCGACGGGCCGGGGAGCGGGGACGGGCACCGGGCGAGCGTAACCGACGCGGATGACATACGTCCCGGTGTGCCCGCTGTGAGGTCCGCGACCCCGGCGGGCGCGCCCGCCCGGTGCTCAGCTCCCGCGGCGGGCCGCGACAATGGGGCCGTGAACGACGAGACGGCGGATGAGCCGGTGCCCGTGCGCCGGACCGTGGACCAGGGCACCGCGCGGCTGCTGCCGGACGTGGACCGGCCGCGCGCCCGGCTGCTCACCGTCGACGACGCGCCCCAGTCGTACGTGGACCCGGGCGACCCGACGCACCTGGAGTTCGAGTACGTGCGCCGGATCGCCCACGTCCTGGACCGCGCCGCCGCCCCGGGCGCGCCGCTGGACGCCCTGCACCTGGGCGGTGGGGCCATGACCCTGCCGCGCTACCTGGCCGCCACCCGCCCCGGCTCCCGCCAGGAGGTGGTGGACGCCGACCGGGCGCTGATCGGCCTGGTGGCCGAGCACCTCCCGCTGCCGCCGGGCAGCGGGATCGAGGTGCGCGCCGGCGACGCCCTCGCCGCGCTGCGGGACAGGCCCCCCGGGTCGGTGGACGTCCTGGTCGCCGACGTCTTCGGCGGCTCCCGCGTCCCGGCCCACCTGACCACCCTGGCCTACGCCCGGGCCGCGGCCCGGGCACTGCGGCCGGAGGGCGTCTACGTCGCCAACCTCGCCGACGCCGCGCCCTTCGCCTTCCTCCGCTCCCAGCTGGCCGGCTTCCGCGCCGCGTTCGGCGACGATCCGGGCCGGCTGTGCCTGATCGCCGAGCCCGCCGTGCTGCGCGGCCGCCGGTTCGGCAACACCGTGCTGGCCGCCTCCCGCGCCGGGCTGCCCGTGGAGCGGCTGGCACGGCTGGCCGCGGGCGACCCGTTCCCGGCCCGGGTGGTGCACGGCGCCGCGCTGGAGCGGCTGACCGGGGACGCGCGCCCGGTTCAGGAGAGCGAGGCGGCGCCCTCGCCCGAGCCGCCGGAGGGCTCCTTCACCGTCGGCTGACCGCCGGCCACCGCCGCCCCGTCCCGCCGGGTCAGGCCGCGCACCCCCGGCACGCACAGCACCGCGGCCGTCAGCGCCGCTACCAGCACCGAGCAGCCCCACAGCGCCGCCGGCCGGCCCACCAGCGACTCGACGGGGCCCGCCGCGGCCGTGGCCAGGGGCACCAGGGCGATCGAGCCCAGCCAGTCGTAGGCCGAGACCCGGGAGAACTTCTCCTCGGGCACCTCCTGGTGCAGCGCCGTCATCCAGGACACCCCGAACACCTCGATGGCCACCCCGGTCGTGAACATCACCGCGGCCAGGCCCGCCGCGGGCAGGGGAACCGCCAGCGCCGCCGAGGGCAGCGCCAGGGGGAAGACGCACAGGGTGCCCGCGAGCATGATGCGGCGCGGCCGCCAGCGGGTCATCAGCACCCCGCCGCACACCGTGCCCGCGCCGAAGGCGGCCAGGGCCAGCCCCCACGGCCGGGCGCCGCCCAGGTGCTCCTCGGCGACCTGCGGCCCGTAGACCGCCTCGGCCGCCGCGACCACCGCGTTGACCACCGCGAACTGCAGGACCACCGCCCACAGCCACGGCCGTCCCGCCACCTCCCGCCAGCCGTCGCGCAGATCGCCCAGCAGGCCGCCACCCGGCGCCCGCTCGGGCATACCGCGCAGGTCGAGCAGGGCACGAAGCGCCCCCGCGGCGGCGAAGGCGGCGGCGTCGACCGCCAGCACCCAGCCGGGGCCGACCGCGGCGATCAGCGCGCCGCCGAGCGCCGCGCCGCCGATGGAGGCGCCGTTGACCCCCATCCGGAAGACGGCGAAGGCGCGCCCGGCCTGCTCGCCGCGGACACTGGCGAGCACCATCCCCTCGGCGGCCGGGGCGAAGAAGGCGTGCCCGGTGCCGCCCAGCGCCGACAGCAGCACCATCTGCCACAGTTCGGCGCTCCCGGTGATCACCAGTACGGCGAAGACGCCCTGGGAGACGCAGTTGAGAGCGTTGGCCGCCACCATCACCCGGTGGCGCGGCAGCCGGTCGGCGACGGCGCCGCCGACGAGCAGGAACAGCACCAGGGGGACGGTGCGGGCGGCGGCGACCAGACCCACGTCGGTGCCGTCACCGCCCAGGGCGAGCACGGCGAAAGCCGCCGCGATCAGCGCACCGGAGTTGCCCAGCCCGGTGATCACCGCGGCGGCCGTCAGCAGCGTGTAGTTGCGGCCCGCCCAGGCGGGGCGGGGCGGCCGCCCTCCCGCCCCGCCGGCGGCGGGCCCCCTGCCGGTCAGTCCTGCTCCGCGTACGGCCGCAGGCTGCCGGTCATCTTGTCGATGGTGGCCCGGGACACCTCGTCATCGACCCCGGCGTCGGTGACCAGGACCCAGATGCGCAGGTCGTTGCTGCCGTCGATCCAGGATACGGTCACGACCTTGCCGTCGGAGTCGCACTTGTTCTCCTTCTTGACCCCGGTGGCCGTGGCGCTCGCTATGTGGCCGGTGATGCCGTGCTCGTTGGAGAACTTCTTCGCCTTGGTCAGCTTGACGGTGTCCTTCTGCTCGCCGTACGCGAAGTAGACGAAGTTCTCCGCGGCGATCTCGGCGCCCTCGGCGGTGTTGCGGGAGCCCTGGCCGCCCTTGCTGCCGACGATGGCCCGGGTGTACTTGCTGTTGCCGACCTCGCACCAGCTCTCCTTGTAGAAGGCCGGCGCGCTGAAGGCGACCTGGGGCCCGGAGAAGGGGTCGTCCTCGTCCTTCTGCCCGTAGCCGATGATCGTCGTCTCCGTGCCGAGATTCCAGTCCGCGGGCACGTCGAAGGCGTTGTGGTGCTTGGCGTTGGTGACGACCTTCCAGCCGGACACCACCGGGTCGGGCTTCTCCGGAGTGAGGCCGTCGCGCGGGTTGGTGGGGTCGTCCCGCTCGGTGCCGGCGTCCTCGCTCGGCTCGGCGGTGGAGGGCTCGGGGCTCGGCGAGACACTGGCGCCGGGGCCCGCGGTCTTCTCGCTCTTGTCGTCGCCGGTCAGGACGAGGACGCCGGTCACCACGGCCGCGGCGATCACCGCGACGGCCGCGACGATGGCGATCGCCGCGTTCCGGCCCCTCTTGCCGTCCTTGCCCTGCGGCGGCCGCGGTGCGCCGGGCACGCCCGGCTGCCCCCACTGGCCGCCGGGCTGCCCCTGGTAACCCGGGCCCTGGTAGGGGTTGGGCGCCTGGTACCCCGGCGTCTGGTAGGGGTTCGGAGTCTGGGTCTGGTAGCCCGGCGTCTGGTACGGGTTGGGCTGCTGGTTCTGCGGGTTCTGCTCGCCCCCGGGCGGCTGCTGTCCTGGCCACATGGCGAGAACACTAGAGCCGCCGCCGCGGCCGGGCCACGGCCACCCCCGCTTCGGTACGCACCCGGTACACGGCCCCGGGGACGGGGCCGCGTACCGCACCCCCGGGAGCCGCGCTACCGGCCCTCGCCGTCCTCCGGGACGACCAGCGTCTCCCGGTGCACGCCGGCCAGCCCCCGGTACGCCGCGGCGTTGACGCGGATGCCCTCGCGCTCCTCCTCGGTCAGCTCCCGCCTGACGCGGGCGGGCACCCCGGCGACCAGGGAACCCGGCGGCACCTCCATCCCCTGCGGGACCAGGGCGTGGGCCGCCACCAGCGAACCGGCGCCCACCCGGGCTCCGTTGAGCACCGTCGCGCCCATCCCGACCAGGACCTCGTCCCCGATCGTGCAGCCGTGCAGCACCGCGTTGTGCCCCACCGAGACGCGCTCGCCCACGACCGCCGGGAAGCCCGGGTCGGCGTGGACGGTGCAGTTGTCCTGCACGTTGCTGTCCGCGCCGACGGTGATCGCGTCGCAGTCGCCGCGCAGCACCGCGTTGTACCAGACGCTCGCGCCGGCCCCCAGCGAGACCTGGCCGACCACCACGGCCGTCGGGGCGACGTACGCCTCCGGATCGATCTCGGGCTCCCTGCCCACCACGCCCGCGATCATCGCCCGCCGTTCCATCCGCGCCCTCTTCCGCCCGCCGTGCAGCGCACGGCCCGTGTACCGAACACCTTCTCCAACGGCACCGTAAGGGATCGAGTGGGGCGGGGATCACAGCACGCCGGGCGGTGCGCCGTCCGTCCGGGCGTCTACCGTGATCGGGTGCCCAAGAACAGGAACGTGTTCTCCTCCCTGCTGTCCCGCGCGGCCTCCCGTACGGCCTCCCGCGCCGTGCACGGGCTGTGGCGCCACGCGCAGCGGGCGGGCGCCGTCTCGGCCGAGCGCCCCGGCCCGTACGCGTTCCGCGGCATCGGGGAGGGCACCCGCCTGGCCTTCCCGCAGGGCACGCTGTTCGGCACCGAGTGGATCGAGCTGGGCGCGTGCTGCATCGTCGGCGCCGAGGTCACGCTGACCGCCGGGATGATGCCCGGCCTCGACCTCGGACCGGACACGGTGCTGCGGCTGGGCGACGGGGTGGTCCTCGGCCGGGGCAGCCATGTGGTCGCCGACGGGGCCGGGGCGGGCGTGACGATCGGGAACGACGTCTTCTGCGGCCCGTACGTCTACATCACCTCCACCAACCACTCCTACGACGACCCCCACCAGCCGATCGGCAGGCAGTGGCCGCGCTCGGCGCCGGTGGAGATCGGCGCGGGCAGCTGGCTGGGAACGGGCGCGGTGGTGCTGCCGGGCGCGCGGCTGGGGCGGAACACGGTGGTGGCGGCCGGTTCGGTCGTCCGCGGCGAGGTGCCCGACCACGCCGTGGTCGCGGGCGCGCCCGCGAAGGTCGTACGGCGCTGGGACCCGGGGGAGGGCTGGCTGCCCCCGCTGCGCACCCCGCCGCCGGTGCCGGTGCCGGAAGGGGTGACCCCCGGGCAGCTGGCGGCACTGGCCGGTATGGAGATCCCCGGGCCGGGGACGGCCGGGGCCGAGGCGGGCAGACTGGACGGGAGGACCGGTTCCGGACCGGTCCCGGCCCCGCCCGCCGACCGGGAAGGAAGCGACGACGGGATGCGTACGCCGTGAACAACCGGACCCTGCGCCTGCTGCTGCTGTTCGCCGTCGCCCTGCACGGCCTGGCACTGCTGCTGTACGTGGCCCGCAACCACTGGATCTGACCCCCTCCGCCCGCTCGGCCGTCCGCTCCGCCGCTGAATCCGCCCCGCGCCGAGGGCGCCCGGACGGCTGCTACGGTGCACGTCATGCGCGCCCCCATCGGGAACTTCACCGACGCCTGGCCGGTCACCGACAAGCTCGACCTGCTGGCCCCGCCGGTCGCCGCCGCGCTGCGCGGCCCCGTGCCGGCCGACGGTGTCGTCTACGTCGACAGCGACCCGGACGACGCCGACACCGTCCGCTTCGGCGAGGTGCACGGCATCCCGCCCGAGCAGTCCGCCAACTGCGTGGTCGTCGCGGCCCGCCGCGGTCAGGAGACCACCCTGGCCGCCTGTGTCGTCCTCGCCCACACCCGCGCCGACGTCAACCGCACCGTCCGGCGCGAACTGGGCGCCCGCAAGGCCTCGTTCGCACCCGTGGAGACGGCCGTCGGCGAGTCCGGCATGGAGTACGGCGGCATCACCCCGATCGGTCTGCCCCAGGGCTGGCCCCTGCTGGTGGACGCCGCGGTCGCCGACACCCCGTACGCCGTCGTCGGCTCCGGGCGCCGACGCGGCAAACTGCTGGTGCCCGGAGCGCTCCTGGCCGGCCTGCCGGGCGCGCGGGTGCTGGACGGTCTGGGCCTCCAGGCCGCCCGCACCGGCGACTGACCGCCGCGCGGGCGCTACTCTGCCCGCATGTCGAACCACGATGACCTGCTCGTCTCCATCGCCGAGAAGGTGGAGTCCGAGCGGAGCAACCAGATGCCCCTCACCGTGGTGGTCCCCGGCGCGGTCATCACCGGCAGGCTGGCGCCCGAGGCCGTCTGGAAGGCGCGGGTCGCCGAGGTCCTGCGGGACTCCGAGCGCCTGAAGCCGTTCGCCGAGCTGTTCGGGCCGTCCGAGGAGGACGGCCGGCACGGCGGCAGGCCCACCCATCTGCACCTGCACGTCGCACGCATCCTCCAGGGAAGCTACGGCCTCCCCGACACCGGCGGCATGTACCGCGTCGCCATCGGCGAGGTGAGCAGTTGGACCCTGGGGGAACTCAGCTACTCCGACGGATGAGGGGAGCGGCCCGGCGCACGCCGTGTCCGGCCGCCCCTTCCGCGACGAGGGGCGGCCGGCATGGCACGGATGACCCTGAGGGCGGCCGGGCGGGCTCCGGCCGACGAAGTGTGGGAGCGTTACGCGCGGCCGGATCTGTGGCCCACCTGGTCGCCGCAGATCCGGTCCGTGCGTGTGCGCGGCGACCGCATCGAACCCGGGATGGAGGGCGAGGTCGTCTCGCTGCCGGGGGTGCCGGTCGCCTTCGCGGTCGAGGAGGTCGGCGAGGCGCGGCGGCGGTGGACCTGGCGGGTCGAGGCCGGTCCCGTGCGGATGTGCCTGCACCACGCGGTCACCGTCCTGCCCGACGGGCGGACCGGCACCGAGCTGCGCATGGAGGGGCCGCTGCCGGCACTCGTCCTCTATGCGGGCCCGGCCCGGCTCGCCCTGCACCGCCTGGTGAGGGGCGGACCGGGATCATGACCCGAACCGAAACGTTCCTTTATATTTGGATATCGACACCTCTGCCGGGCTCCGCGGCGCACCATCGCGCCGTGGGGATCCGCGGGCTGCCCGGTGGCGGGCCGCCCCGAATCCGCGGAGGTTCCGGTGAGCGTTCCCGACTTCTTCTTCCCCTTCCGTGCGGTCCGTGCGGACCCGTCGGCCGGTGCGTCCGGCGCGTGCCGGGCGGTTCCCCCGCGACCGTCCCGCTCCCGCCGGCCGGTGCGCTGACATGGGCTGGCGTGAGTCCGCGGCGTGCCGCGGCGAGGATCCCGAACTGTTCTTCCCCATCGGGGACGGCGGCCTGGCGGAGCGGCAGACGGCGCGGGCACGGGCCGTCTGCCGCGGTTGCCCCGTCATGCCCCAGTGCAGGGACTGGGCGGTCAGGAACGGCGAGACCGAGGGGGTGTGGGGCGGCACCACCGCGGCCGAACGGCGGCTGATCAGACGCCGTTTCGTGGGCCGGCTGCCCGACGGCTGACGGCCGGGCCGTCTCGGACCGCCTCGGGGCGCGCCGGCGCGCCCCGAGGCGGCCCGGGACGCGCCGGAGGGTGAAGGTGGCGCAGATCACATCGAGCCGCATCGACCTCGTACCTACTGGTCGGTACGGTGCAGGGAGTCTCGATCGAGCAGGAGGCCCCATGTCGGCGACCAACCGCCAGATCCGCCTGGCAGCCCGTCCCACCGGAGAGGTGAAGCCCGAGGACTGGGAGCACCGCTCGGTACCCGTGGAGGACCCCGGACCGGGCTGCTTCGCGGGCCGCACCCGTGTCATCTCCCTGGACCCCGCCATGCGGGGGTGGCTCGACGACCGCCCCTCCTACCTGACGCCCGTCGGCATCGGCGAGGTGATGCGGGCCGGATCGGTCGTCGAGGTGACCGAGTCGAACCACCCCGGCTTCCGGCCCGGCGACCACGTGGTGGGCACGTTCGGCGTCCAGGAGTACGTCGTCTCCGACGGCAGGGGCGCGACGAAGGTCGACACCGCGCTCGCCCCGCCCTCGACGTACCTGGGGGCGCTGGGCATGCCCGGGATGACGGCGTACTTCGGCCTGCTGGACGTCGGGGCGCTCAAGGACGGCGAGACCGTGGTGGTCTCCGGGGCCGCCGGCGCGGTGGGCACCATCGCCGGGCAGATCGCCAAGGCGAAGGGCTGCCGGGTCGTGGGCATCGCCGGAGGGCCGCGCAAGTGCGCCATGCTCACCGAGGAACTGGGTTTCGACGCGGCGATCGACTACCGGGCCGAGGACGTCCGCAAGGCGCTGCGCGAGCACGCGCCGGACGGCATCGACGTCTACTTCGACAACGTCGGGGGCGACATCCTGGACGCCGCCCTCACCCGGCTGGCCATGCACGCCCGCGTGGTGATCTGCGGCGCGATCAGCCAGTACAACAACGCCACCCCGGTCAAGGGCCCGTCGAACTACCTGTCCCTGCTCGTCCGCCGCGCCCGGATGGAGGGCTTCGTGGTCTTCGACTACGCCAAGCGCTACGGGCAGGCCGCGCAGGAGATCGCCGGCTGGATCGGCGAGGGCCGCGTCAAGGTCAAGGAACACGTGGTGAAGGGCACCGTCGACGACTTCCCCGAGACGCTGCAGATGCTCTTCCGGGGGGAGAACGTCGGCAAGCTGGTGCTGGAACTGGCCTGACCCGATCCCGATCCCGATCCCGGTCCCGGTTCCGGCTCCGTGGCGCGCCCCGCCCGGAGGCGGGGCGCGCCACGGAGGGAGCTCAGCCCAGACGCGGGATCTCGATGGCCGGGCAGCGGTCCATCACCATCTCCAGGCCCGCCGCGCGGGTGCGCTCCCAGGCCGCCTCGTCGACCACGCCGAGCTGGAACCAGACCGCCTTCGCCCCGGCCGCCACCGCCTCGTCCGCGACGCCGCCGGCGAGCGCGGAGTTGACGAACACGTCCACCACGTCGACGGGGAAGGGGATCTCGGCCAGGGAGGCGTAGCCGCGCTCGCCGTGCACCGTCTCGGCCTTGGGGTGGACGGGCACGATCCGCTTGCCGAACCGCTGGAGCGCGGCGGCCACGCCCCAGGCCGCGCGGCCGCGGTTGGACGACAGGCCCACCACCGCCCAGGTGTCGCCGGCCTCGGTCAGGATCCTGCGGACTGTCTCTGAGTCTCCGTACATGCCCCTGCCAACGGACGGCCCGGCCCGGCCATTCCCCGCGGCGGACCGTAGGGTGGGCGGAATGCGGGAGCAGTATGTGACGGTCGCGGGCGAGGGCGTGCACGAGACCGAGGTGAACAGGTCGCGCTTCGTCTGCGCGCTCGCGCCCGCCGCCACCGAGGAGGAGGCGCGGGCGTTCGTCGCCCGGGTCCGCGAGCGGCACGCGGACGCCACCCACAACTGCTGGGCGTACGTCATCGGCGCCGACGCCGGTGTGCAGAAGGCGAGCGACGACGGGGAGCCCGGCGGCACGGCCGGCGTCCCCATGCTCCAGATGCTGCTGCGCCGCGAGGTCCGCTACGCCGTCGCGGTCGTCACCCGCTACTTCGGCGGGGTGAAGCTGGGCGCCGGCGGGCTGATCCGGGCCTACGGCGGCGCGGTCGGCGAGGCCCTCGACGCGCTGGGCACCGTCACCCGGCGGCGGATGCGGCTTGCCACGGTCACGGTGGACCACCAGCGGGCGGGCCGGGTCGAGAACGAGCTGCGCACCGGCGGCCGGGACGTACGGGGCGTGCACTACGGCGCCGAGGTCGCCATCGAGGTCGGGCTGCCCGAGACCGAGGTCGACGCCTTCCGCTCCTGGCTCGCCGACGCCACGGCGGGCACCGCCCGGCTGGAGCTGGGCGGCGAGGCGTACGGGACCGGACGGGCCTGACCGGAACACGACCGAACATCCACGGATGATCTCCGGGGCGCCATGTGAACGCGAAGCCGCAGACATCGACAACTTGGGTGAACGGCCACAGAAATCGGCAAGTGTGTTCTAGTCTTCACACTCGGTACGGAGGCGAATGCGGAGCCGGCACCGGCCGGCCGAGCGGGGGGAAGGGGACGCCGACCGAGTAGGGGGGCAGGGGTTTGTTCGAGGCTGCCGGAACGCGGGTCGCCGACGCGCCCGCGGACTTAGCCGAGCCGTTACGCGTCCGCGCGCGGGACGGGAAACGGGAGACGAGGGGGAGATCCGGGGCCGGACGGCGCCTTCCGCCGGCCCTGGCGGTGGACCTGCTGGGCGCGGCGCTGCCAGCCGGTGCGCTGGGCGCCGCGGGGGGAGGGCCGGGTCCGCTGCCGGCCGCCGCGGTCGTCGGCGCGGCCTGGCCGCTGATCGCGGCCCTGAGAGGGCGCTATACGGGGGAGTTGGGGGAGAGCGGAGCCGTACTGCCGGTGCTCCGCGACTGGCTGGCGATGCTGGGCCTGCTCGCCGGGGTGTGCGTCACGGTGCGGCTGGAGGTGTCGGCCGGGGCGTGGCTGCCGGCACTTCTTCCCTGTCTGGCGCTGACCGCCGCCCACCGCAGGCTGGCGTACCGGCGCACACTGGCGCTGCGGCGCCGGGCCCGGGGCCTGCGGCGGGTGCTGGTGGTGGGGGAGGAGGGAGCCGCGGACGGCCTGACGGCGCGGATGGGCGCACGCACCGACGACGAGTACGTGGTGGTCGGCGGCTGCGTGCCCGGGAGCGCGGAGGGCGCCGGGCACGCCGGGAGCGACGAGGGTGCCGTGGACGCCGCGGACACGGCCGCCGTCCTGCGGCGCGCGGCGGAACTCGACGCCGACACGGTCTTCGTCGTGCCCGGGCGGTGGACGACGGGGGAGGGGCTGCGCCGTCTGGCCTGGGCCCTGTACGACGACGGCCGGAGCCTGGCCGTCCTCCCCGGCCTCGTCGACGTCTCGCGTCACCGGCTGCGGCTGGCCCGGGCCGCGGGGATGACCGTGCTCCACGTGGAGCCGGCCGCCCGGCGGGGACTGCCGGTGCTGTTCAAGCGGATCACCGACGGGGTGGGCGCGCTGCTGCTGGTCGTGCTGCTCTCGCCCGTGCTGCTGGGGGTGGCGGCGGCGGTGCGCCTGTCGTCGCCGGGACCGGTGATCTACCGGCAGGTCCGCGTCGGCCGGGGGCAGGTGCCGTTCCGGATGTGGAAGTTCCGCACGATGGTGGAGGCCGCCGACCGTATGCGCCCGGCGCTGGAGGCGGCGAACGAGCACGACGGGGGGATGTTCAAGATCCGCGAGGACCCCCGGGTCACCCGGCTGGGCCGCGTTCTGCGCCGCTACTCCCTGGACGAGCTGCCGCAGCTGTTCAACGTGCTGGCCGGCCACATGTCGCTGGTGGGACCGCGCCCGCCGCTGCCCGAGGAGGTGGAGCGCTATGACGACGCCGAGCTGCGCAGACTGTCGGTCAAGCCGGGGATCACAGGATTGTGGCAGGTCAGCGGACGGTCCGACCTGTCGTGGGACGAGACCGTCGCGCTCGACCTGAGGTACGTGGACAACTGGTCCTACACCGGGGACGTCGGCGTCCTGGCCCGCACCTTCCGCGCCGTGGTGAGCGCCCGTGGCGCGTACTAGGAGCGGCCGGGCGGGTGCCGCGGCGGGCGGCGGGGCCGGGTCAGACCGGTTCCGCCGCGCCGAGCCAGGCGCGGTGGGTGGCCGCGATCCCCTCGGCCAGGCCGATCGAGGGGGACCAGCCCAGCGCCCGTATCCGGCCGGTGTCGAGCAGCTTGCGCGGGGTGCCGTCCGGCCGGGAGGGGTCGAAGGCGATCCGGCCCTCGTAGCCCACCACCGAGGCGACCAGCGCGGCCAGTTCGCGGATCGTCAGGTCCTCGCCGCAGCCGACGTTGACCGGCTCGTCGCCGTCGTAGCGGCGCAGCAGCACCTCGCAGGCGGCGGCCAGGTCGTCCACGTGCAGGAACTCGCGGCGGGGGCTGCCGGTGCCCCACAGCACCACCTCCTGCGCCCCCTTCTCGACGGCCTCGTGGAAGCGGCGGATGAGCGCGGGCAGGACGTGCGAGGTCTCGGGGTCGAAGTTGTCACCGGGCCCGTAGAGGTTGGTGGGCATCGCCGATATGTAGGAGGCACCGAACTGCCGCCGGTAGGACTGGACCTGGACGATCCCGGCGATCTTGGCGACGGCGTACGCCCGGTTCGTCGGCTCCAGCGGACCGGTCAGCAGGGCGCTCTCGGTGATCGGCTGCTCGGCGTGCCTGGGGTAGATGCAGCTCGACCCCAGGAAGAGCAGCCTGCGCACCCCGGCGGCGTGGGCGCCGCTCACCACGGCGAGCTGGATGCGGAGGTTGTCCTCCAGGAACTGCACGGGGTGGGTGCTGTTGGCCATGATCCCGCCCACCCTCGCGGCGGCCAGGACCACGGCGTCGGGCCGGGTGTCGCGCAGGTACGCGGCGGTGGCGGCGCCGTCGCGCAGGTCGAGTTCGGCGCGGGGGCGGGTCAGCACCTCGTAGCCCCGGGCGGACAGGCGCCGGGCGACGGCGGAGCCGACCAGGCCGCGGTGTCCCGCGACGAAGACGCGGGCGGGCGGGGGCAGCAGATCGTCCATGGCGCGCATTCTGTCAGGGAGAGGCTTACTTTCTCCCGACTTCTGTTGAAACATGGCCAGTTGTCGTCGAGATCCCGTCCCGCCCCGGCGCCCGGCCGGACACGGGCCGGCACCAGACCACCTGTGGGGGGAACACCATGCCGCGTACCGCTGTGATCACGGGCATCACCGGCCAGGACGGCTCCTATCTGGCCGAACTGCTGCTGGACAAGGGCTACACCGTGCACGGTCTGATGAGACGCTCCTCCAGCTTCAACACCGAGCGCATCGACCACATCTACCAGGACCCGCACACCCCCGGCCGCCGGCTCGTCCTGCACCACGCCGACCTCTCCGACGGGGTGGCGCTGGTCAACCTGCTGCGCGACGTGAGACCGGACGAGGTGTACAACCTGGGGGCCCAGTCCCATGTCCGCGTCTCCTTCGACGCCCCCCTGTACACCGGCGACGTGACCGGGCTGGGCGCCTTACGGCTGCTGGAGGCCATCCGGGCCGGCGGCGTGGAGACCAGGCTGTACCAGGCCTCCTCCTCGGAGATGTTCGGCTCCACCCCGCCCCCGCAGAACGAGACCACGCCCTTCCACCCGCGCAGCCCGTACGGCTGCGCCAAGGTCATGGCGTACTGGGCCACCGTCAACTACCGAGAGGCGTACGGCATCCACGCCGTCAACGGGATCCTCTTCAACCACGAGAGCCCGCGCCGCGGCGAGACCTTCGTCACCCGCAAGATCACCCGTGCCGTCGCCCGCATCCGCGCCGGCCTGCAGGATCACCTCTACCTGGGCAACCTCGACGCCGTCCGCGACTGGGGCTACGCGCCCGAGTACGTCGAGGCCATGTGGCGCATGCTCCAGCGCGACGAGCCCGACGACTACGTGGTGGCCACCGGAGTGGCCGCGACCGTCCGCGACTTCCTCACCGCCGCCTTCGGCGCCGCGGGGCTGGACTGGGAGCGCCATGTGCGCTTCGACCCCAAGTACGAGCGCCCCACCGAGGTGGACGCCCTGATCGGGGACGCGTCCAAGGCGCGGAAGCTGCTGGAGTGGGCCCCGAAGGTGCGCTACGACGAGCTGGCGCGGATCATGGTCGAGGCCGATGTGGCGCAACTGGAGGCCGAGCTGTCCGGCCGCCGCGTGCGGGTGGACCGTTGAGCGCCCCGGCCGCCGGGCGCCGGCTGCGCGGCTTCACCGGTGCCGGCTACGACAAGCAGCGCGGCCCGCTGGCCCAGGCCGCCTGGTTCGCCGCGCTCAACCTGCTCTTCGTCAAGTGGTGGTTCCCGCCGCGCTGGCGCCCGGCGCTGCTGCGGGCCTTCGGCGCGCGCGTGGGGCAGCGGGTCCTGATCCGGCACCGGGTGCGGGTGCAGTGGCCCTGGAAGCTGGCCGTCGGCGACGACGTGTGGATCGGCGAGGGCGCCTGGCTGATCAATCTGGAGCCGATCACCATCGAGAGCGACGTGTGCGTCTCCCAGGAGGCGGTGCTGTGCACCGGCAGCCACCAGCGGCACTCGCCCACCTTCGAGTTCGACAACGCCCCCGTCCGTCTGGAGCGCGGCTCCTGGGTGGCCGCCCGTGCCCTGGTGCTGCGGGGTGTCACCGTCGGCGCGGGCGCGGTGGTCGGGGCCGGGGCGGTCGCCCACCGCGACCTCGCGCCGGGAGCCGTGCACACCGCCGGAGGCACGCGATGAGGATCGTCCACACCGTCACCCTGACCGGCGACGACGGGGCATACGGCGGCCCGGTGAGCGTGGCCACCGGGCAGCTCGCCGAGCTGGCCGCACGCGGTCACGAGGTCGCGCTGGTCTCCCTGTGGCGCGGTCGCGCCGCGCCGCCGCGCACCCTGGAGGGCGTGCCGCTGCGCGCCCACCGCGCCCGCGCACTGGTGCCCGGCCGGGGGTTCCTCGGCCTGTTCCACCCCCGGCTGGCCCTCACCCTGTGGCGGCTGGCGGGCCGGGCCGACGTCCTGCACGTCCACGCCGGACGCGATCTGGTCTCCCTCGCGGCGCTGGCCGCCGCCGTACTGCGCCGCCGCCCCTTCGTCGTCCAGACCCACGGCATGGTCCAGCCGCGCCGCTCGGCCGCCGTACGCCTCTTCGACCGCTGCTACGTGCCCCTGCTGCGCAGGGCGCGCGCCGCCCTGGTGCTCACCGAGGCCGAGGAGACCGGGCTGCGCAGGGTGCTGCGGCCGGGCGGCCCGCCGACGGTCCGGCTGCCCAACGGAGTGGGGCCGGCCGCGTCCGGTCCGCTGGAGCGGCCGCGTGGGGAAGCCGGGCCGGAGGAGCGGCCGGACGAGGCGGACGTCCTCTTCCTCGCCCGGCTCCACCCGCGCAAGCGCCCCGAGGCGTTCGTGCGCATGGCCGCGCTGGTGCGCGCCAAGCACCCCGAGGCGTCCTTCACCCTGCACGGGGCCGACGAGGGCCGGCTGGCGCCGGTGCGCCGGCTGATCACCCGGGAGGGGCTGGAGGAGGCGGTGGGGTACGGCGGGCCGCTGGACCACGCCGCCGCTCTGCGGCGCATCGCCCGCGCCACCGTGTACGTCCTGCCCAGCGTGGACGAGCCGTTCCCGATGAGCGTGCTGGAGGCGCTGGCCGCGGGCACGCCCGTGGTCTGCACCGACAGCTGCGGGATCGCCGCCGAGCTGGAGCGGCGCGGGGCCGCGCTGGTCACCGACGGCTCCCCCGGGGCGCTGGCCGACGCGGTGCTGAGCCTGCTGGAGGACCGCTCACTGCGCGAGCGCACCGCCGCGGCGGGCCGTGCCGCCGTACGGGAGCGGTTCTCGCTGGCGGCCGTGGCCGACCGGCTGGAGAGGCTGTACGGGTCCGCCGCCCGCGCCGCCCGGCCCGGAGCGCGGTGAGGCGCCGC
>NZ_JBKJFM010000130.1:0-18049 GCF_046614825.1 Streptomyces nanhaiensis | reverse complement strand
CACCGCGACGGCCGCCGCGGCGCAGCCCGCGACGGGGGCGGCGGCCGGCGTGGCGGCGGCCCGCGACGCCCGCCGCGCGGCACGGGCGGTGCGGTCGAGGAAGGCCTCCAGCTCACGGGCCACCAGGGCCGTTCCCAGCCCCTCCTTGGAGCCGAACTCGCTGTAGAGGGTCTGGCGGGAGAAGCCCGCGGCCGCGGCGACCTCGACCATGCGGACACGGGGCCACGGCCTGTCGGAGAGGGCGGCGCGGGCCGCGCGCAGCAGTGCCCGGCGCGCCGGGGGCTGCGGTACGGTCGCCGCGGCCGGCCCGGCGGAACCCGCGGCAGCGCTCCCGGCACGGCTTCCGGCGGGGCTTCCGGCAGAGCTTCCGGCAGGGCTCCCGGCGGAGTCTCCGGCAGAGGGCATCACCGAGGTCATCAGCGCCTCCCCGGACGCGGCGGGTGGCGCACAGCATCGGCGCGGTCGCGCAGGGTGTCAAGGCGCCTCGCACCGCCTCACCGCCGCGGGCGTACGCCCGCACACCCGGTTGGCCACTCCCGTGTGGCTGGCCGGCCGCACCGCTGGATACTGTTCGTCCATGCCCGACTACCACGATGACCTGCGTCTCGCCCACGTGCTGGCCGACACCGCCGACGCCACGACGATGGAGCGGTTCAAGGCCCTCGACCTCAAGGTCGAGACCAAACCGGACATGACGCCGGTGAGCGAGGCCGACAAGGCGGCCGAGGAGCTGATCCGCACCTCCCTGCAGCGGGCGCGGCCGCGCGACGCGGTGCTGGGCGAGGAGTTCGGCAGCGAGGGACGCGGGCCGCGCCGCTGGGTCGTCGACCCCATCGACGGCACCAAGAACTACGTGCGCGGCGTCCCGGTGTGGGCCACGCTGATCGCGCTGATGGAGCGGACCGAGGAGGGCGACCGCCCGGTGGTCGGCGTGGTGTCGGCCCCGGCCCTGAACCGGCGCTGGTGGGCCGCGCTGGGCGCAGGCGCGTACACCGGCCGCAGCCTGACGTCCGCGACCCGGCTGTCGGTCTCGCGGGTGGCCCGGGTGCAGGACGCCTCGTTCGCGTTCTCCTCGCTCGGCGGCTGGGAGGAGCGCGGCAAGCTCGGCGGCTTCCTCGACCTGACCCGGGACTGCTGGCGCACCCGCGGCTACGGCGACTTCTGGCCGTACATGATGGTCGCCGAGGGTTCGGTGGACATGTGCGCGGAGCCGGAGCTGTCGCTGTGGGACATGGCGGCGAACGCGATCGTCGTGCAGGAGGCGGGCGGCACCTTCACCGGTCTGGACGGGCGCGAGGGCCCGCACAGCGGGAACGCGGCGGCCTCCAACGGGCTGCTCCACGAGGATCTGCTCGCCTACATCGGCGACTGACCGGCGGCCGGGCGTGCCGCCGGCCCTCACCGGACCCAGCGCCGGCTCACGGCCAACTCACCTCCGCACGCCCCTTGTTGCGGCTCCGGCGGCATGTGAACATGAGAATCCGCCCGCTTGTGAGCTTGTGAATCCCTTCTCCAGCGCGGGATTCGCCAAGGAGGTGGCACCAACCGCCATGACCACCCTCGTCCGTGACGCCATGAGCACAGTGGTTCTCACCATCGGCCCCGCCCACACCCTCCGCCAGGCCGCCCGGCTGATGTCGGCCCGTCGGGTCGGCGCGGCCGTCGTCCTAGACCCCGACGCCGGCGGCGTCGGCATCCTCACCGAACGCGACATCCTCAACTCCGTCGGGGCCGGGCAGGATCCCGACCGTGAACCCGCGCATCTGCACACCACCACAGACGTGGTCTTCGCCGCCCCCGGCTGGACCCTGGAGGACGCCGCACGGGCCATGACCCGCGGCGGGTTCCGCCATCTGATCGTGCTCGACGACCGGGAGCCGGTGGGGGTGGTGTCGGTGCGCGACATCGTCCGCTGCTGGTCCTCGGCCCTCGGGGAGGCGCCGGCCGCGCCCGCCGGCACGGTGGCCGCCTGAGGGCGGGGCGGCCGGCCCCGCCCCGGAGCGCACCGGAGGGACCGGAGCCCACTGGCGTCCGGTCCCTCCGGGTTCGTACGGCGAGGAGCCGATGGGTCAGCCGCGCAGGGCCTTGACCGCGGCCTCCAGCCTCCTGCCGTAGTCCTCGTCGGCCTGGCGGAAGTTCTCGACGGCCCGCTTGACGATGTCGTCGCGCGAGACCTTCGCGATGAAGCCCGCCAGGTTGTCGATCAGACGCCCCTTCTCCTCCTCCGTCATCAGGCGGTAGAGGTTGCCCGCCTGGACGAAGTCGTTGTCCTCGGCGTGCGAGGGGGCGGGGATGTCACCGGTGGTGCCGGCGACCGGGACCGGCTGCCACAGCGCGCGGCCGGTCTCGTTCGGGCCGCCGAAGCTGTTGGGCTCGTAGTTCTTCGCCCCGCCGTGGCGGCCGTCGTACATGAAGCCGTCGCGGCCGTGGCTGCGGGCCTCGGTGGCGTGCGGGCGGTTCACCGGCAGGTGGTCGGCGTTGATGCCCACCCGGTAGCGGTGCGCGTCGCCGTAGGCGAACAGCCGGCCCTGGAGCATCTTGTCCGGCGAGGGGCCGATGCCCGGCACGAAGTGGTGCGGGGAGAAGATCGACTGCTCGACCTCGGCGAAGATGTTCTGCGGGTTGCGGTTCAGCTCCAGCTTGCCGATCTCGATGACCGGGTAGTCCGCGTGCGGCCAGACCTTGGTCAGGTCGAACGGGTTGAAGCGGTAGTTCGCCGCCTCGGCCGCCGGCATGATCTGGACGCCGACGGTCCAGCTCGGGTAGTCGCCGCGCTCGATGGACTCGCGCAGGTCGCGCTGGTGGCTGTCGGGGTCCTTGCCCGCCAGGACGTCGGCCTCGTCCTGGGTGAGGCACTTGATGCCCTGGTCGGTCTTGAAGTGGTACTTGACCCAGAAGACCTCGCCCGCCTCGTTGTTCCACTGGAAGGTGTGCGAGCCGAAGCCGTCCATGTGGCGGTACGAGGCCGGGATGCCGCGGTCGCCGAAGAGCCAGGTCACCTGGTGGGTGGACTCCGGGCTCAGGCTCCAGAAGTCCCAGACGTTGTCGGCCTCCTGGGAGCCGGTGTACGGGTCGCGCTTCTGGGTGTGGATGAAGTCGGGGAACTTGATGGCGTCCTTGATGAAGAACACCGGGGTGTTGTTGCCGACAAGGTCGTAGTTGCCCTCCTCGGTGTAGAACTTCACCGCGAAGCCGCGCGGGTCGCGCACCGCGTCGGCCGCGCCCAGGTTGCCGGCGACGGTCGAGAAGCGCAGGAAGACCTCGGTCTCCTTGCCGATCTCGGAGAGGAACCTCGCCCGGGTGTACTTCGTCACGTCCGCGGTGACGGTGAAGGTGCCGTAGGCGCCCGCACCGCGGGCGTGGACGACCCGCTCGGGGATGCGCTCGCGGTTGAAGTGGGCGAGCTTCTCCAGCAGGAGCTGGTCCTGGACCAGGACCGGGCCGCCCGAACCGGCGGTCTCGCTGTTCTGGTTGTCCGCGACGGGAGCACCGGCCTCCGTGGTCAGCGGCCCGGTGTTCTCGATCTGGGCAGTCACATGCGCCTCCTGAATCTGTCCTGTCCCCTTGGCTTGAGCCGAACGCGATCCTACATTGGACAATGTCTAAGTCAAGAAGATGATGAAGACCGTACACGATCCGGCCATGGACACGCGCTGCTAAGGTGGAAACATGAGTGACCTGCTACAACGTCTCCGGGATCGCGGCTGGCGGCTGACCGCCCAGCGGCGAGTGGTCGCCGAGGTCCTCGATGGTGAGCATGTCCACTACACCGCCGACGAGGTGCACGCGCGCGCGGCCGAGAAGCTGCCGGAGATCTCCCGCGCCACCGTCTACAACACCCTCGGCGAACTGGTCTCGATCGGCGAGGTGATCGAGGTCAGCACGGACGGCCGCGCCAAGCGGTACGACCCGAACGCGCACCACTCCCACCAGCACCTGGTGTGCTCGCGGTGCGGCGTGATCCGCGACGTCCGCCCCTCCGGCGACCCGCTCGCCCTGCTCCCGGAAGGGGAGCGCTACGGATTCACCCTCGACGAGGCGACGGTCACCTACCGGGGCCTGTGCCCCTCCTGCGCCTCCGTCTGACGGCCCGCCGGCCCGGCGCTTCCGGGGCCCTCCCGAGGCGGAGCACCCCCGAGGCCGAGGCCTCGCCCCCGGCACAGCACGGACGCACGGCACCCGGCCGCACCCATGGCATCACGCGCACGGCACCAGCAGGGCACCCACGGCAGCCACACGAAACGGCCGGGGCCCGGATCCCTCATTGGGATCCGGGCCCCGGCCCATCAGTAGCGGGGACAGGATTTGAACCTGCGACCTCTGGGTTATGAGCCCAGCGAGCTACCGAGCTGCTCCACCCCGCGCCGTTGTGTTCACAACCTTAACCCCACCGCGGCGATCAGCGCAAATCACGGACCCGCCCCGCTCCCGCCTCAGGCCGTCAGCTCCTCGTGGAGGGCCTCGCTCAGCCGCGCGGCGCGCTCGGCGACCTCCGGCGGCCCCAGCTCGACCGCGCGGGCGCACCAGTGGCGGCCGGCGGCCAGCTCACCGCGCCGGGCGTTCAGCAGCGCCAGGCGCAGGGCGGCCCGGCCGTGACCCGCCTCGGCCGCACGCGTCCACCACAGGGCGGCCTCCGGCTCGCTGCCCTCGCGGGCCAGCAGCAGGCCCAGGTTGAAGGCGCCGTTGCTGCTGCCCGCCTCCGCCGCGACCCGGTACCAGTGCGCGGCCCGCACCACGTCGCCGCGCGCCGCCGCGCACATCCCCAGCCGGACCTGCGCACGCCGGTGCCCCTGCTCGGCGGCCCGCTCGTACCACTCCTCGTACTCGGCCGGCGGGCCGTGCGCGTCCAGGGCGTCGGCCGTCGGGGCCTGGCGCTCCAGCAGCGCCGCCAGCCGGAAGGCGCCCTCCACGCTGCCCCCGCCGGCCGCGCGGCGCAGATGCCGCTCGGCGGTGTGGGCGTCGCCCTCGCGCAGCAGTGCGATGCCCACCTGGAGCGCGGCCTCGGTGTGACCGGCCGCGGCCGCCTGCTCGTACCACTGCCGGGCGGTCTCCTCCTCACCGCGGCCCGCGTGCAGGATGCCGAGGTTGAACGCGGCGTCCACGCTCCCGGCTTCGGCGGCCTTGGAGAACCACGGCTCCGCCCCCGCCGCGTCGCCGCGCTGGAGCAGCAGCACGGCCAGCGCGTTGGCGGCCTCGCGGTGCCCGGCGTAGGCGGCACGGCGGTACCACTGCTCGGCCTGGGCGGTGCGGTCCTCGGCCGCGCACAGCAGTGCGAGGTTGAAGGCGCCGTTGATGTCGCCCGCCTCCAGCGCGACGCGGTACCAGCGCTCCGCGGTCTGCCGCTCGCCGCGCTCGGCGTGCAGCGCGCCCAGCGCGTTGGCCGCGCTGCCGTCGCCGTCCTGGGCCGCGCGGCGCCACCACTCGGCGGCGCTGTCGGTGTCGCCCGCGTCGCGCAGCAGGAAGCCCAGGGCCCGCGCGGCGCGCGCCTCTCCGTCCTTGGCCGCCGTCAGATACCAGCGGGCCGCCTCCTGCAGCTCGCCGCGCTCCTCCAGGAGCGTGCCCAGCCGCAGGGCGGCACGCCGGTGGCCGCGCGCCGCGGCCTGGCGGTACCACTGCTCGGCCTCGGCGCCCCCCTCCTGACGGCGTGTCAGGATCCGCGCGATGCGGTAGGCCGCCTCGCGGTGGCCGCGCTCGGCGGCTGCCCGGAACCACTCCTCGGCCCCGTTCCCGCCCCGGTGCTCCAGCAGATCGGCGAGGGCGTACGCGCCGAGGGTGTGGCCGGACTCGGCGGACTGCCGCAGCCAGTACTCGGCGGCCGTCTCGTCGCCGCGCTCGCGGTGGTGGCGGCCCAGGGAGTGGGCGGCGGCCGCCGAGCCGGCGACGGCGGCGACCCGCCACCAGCCGGCGGCCTCCTCGGTCCGGCCGAGCTGGTGGAGCAGGACACCCAGGTTGTTCGCGGCGGCACGGTCGCCGGCGGCGGTGGCGGCGCGCAGGTACGGCTCGGCCCCCTCCAGGTCGCCCCGGCGCAGCAGCCGGGCGCCGAGCGCGCTGATGGCGTTCGTGTCGCGGTGGTCCGTGCGGCCCGCACCGCCCCCCGTGCCCTCATCTCTCGCCTTTTCCCCCATGAGGCCCATCGTCGCACCACCCGCAACCCGCGTACATCTGGTATACCGCCGCCAAGGAAGTCACTTCAGCGTTTTGTCGACTTCCCGATACAGCTACCATCCAAACGCAAAGCGCTACCGCGCGCCTCTCTTCTCGCATGCCCAGAACACGAAGAAGGACCCGGAGTCATTGACTCCGGGTCCTTCCCGATCAGTAGCGGGGACAGGATTTGAACCTGCGACCTCTGGGTTATGAGCCCAGCGAGCTACCGAGCTGCTCCACCCCGCGCCGTTGTGTTCACAACCTTACCACGGCGCGAAGGGAGCCCGCTCACCACCGGTTCACTCTTCCCTGCGTCCCTCGTCGTTCCTGTTGTCGGATCCGCCGCCACCGCCGGCCGACTGCTCCGCCTCGGCGGCCCGCTCCAGCGCGTCCTCCAGATCCTGCTGGGCCTGGCCGTAGGCGTCCCAGTCCTGGTTGCCCAGCGCCTCCTGGCCCGCCTCGAACGCCTCCTGGGCGTCCTGGAGGGCCTCCTGCACCGTCGCGTCCTGCGAACCCTCCGCGGGCGGAGGCGTGGTGTCCTCCTCGCCCGCGGGCGGCTCCTCGCCCTCCGCCGGCGGTTCCTCGGAGCCCTCGACCCCGAAGACGGAGTTCAGCGCCTCGCCGAGGGTGTTCTCGAAGGCGGTCTCCTCGCCGTAGGTCACCAGCACCTTGCGCAGCAGCGGGTAGTTGGTGCCCGCGCCGCGGACGTAGACCGGTTCGACGTAGAGCAGACCGCCCTCCAGCGGCACCGTGAGCAGGTTGCCGTACTCGACCTCCGAGTCACCGCGCCTGAGGATGTTGATCTCGTTGGCGATGTCGGTGTCAGAGTTGAACCGGCTCTGCACCTGCTGCGGTCCGGACACCGTGGTGTTGGAGGGCAGCTTCAGGATCCTGATGGTCCCGTAGTCGTCGCTGCGGGCGTCGGCGTTGACCGCCATGAAGGCGCCGAGCGTCTCACGGCCGCTGGGGTTGAAGGTCGTCGTCAGGGAGAAGGTCTGCTCCTCCTGGTCCGGCATCTTCATGCTCAGGTAGTACGGCGGAACGGCGTTGCCCTCCTGCTGCGTCGGGTCGTCCGGCACCTGCCAGCGCTCGCTGCCGCTGTAGAACTGGCTCGCGCTGGTGACGTGGTAGCGCGTCAGCAGCTCGCGCTGCACCTTGAACAGGTCCTGCGGGTAGCGGAAGTGGTCCATCAGCTCGTCGCCGATCTCGCCCTTCGGCTCGACCGTGCCGGGGAACGCCTTCATCCAGGTCTTCAGCACCGGGTCACGGGTGTCCCACTCGTAGAGCTTCACCTCGCCCGAGTAGGCGTCCACGGTGGCCTTGACCGAGTTGCGGATGTAGTTGACCCGGTTCTGCTGGGCGATGACCGCGCGCTGGCCGTCGGTCAGCGCGTCGGCCGTGGTCTCGCCCAGGGTGGTGCGGGACGAGTAGGGGTACTGGTTGGTCGTGGTGTAGGCGTCCACGATCCACTGGATGCGGTCCCCCACCACGGCCGGGTACGGGTCGCCGTCGATGGTCAGCCAGGGGGCCACCGCCTCGACGCGCTCCTTGGGCGTGCGGTTGTACAGGATCCGCGAGCCGTCGCCGATCGCGCCCGAGTAGAGGATCTGCGGCTCGTTGAAGGCCACCGCGTACGCCGCGCGGTTGGCGACGTTGCCCAGGCTGACCCCGCTGTCGCCCTTGTAGCTGTAGGTCTTCTCCTCGCTGCCGGCGATGTAGTCAAGCTCCTGCTGCGGACCGCCGACGATGGAGTACTGCGTGGTCTTCTCGCCGTAGTAGACCCGCGGCTCGTAACCGTCCTCGGCGAGCTCGCCCTCCGGCGGGAGGTTCTTCTCGATGAAGGCCGGCGCGCCGGTCGAGGCCACCTCGGTGCCCTTGCCTGCCACCATGCCGAAGCCGTGGGTGTACTTGAAGTGGTCGTTGATCCAGTTGCGCTCGGTGATGCCGTTGATGTTGATCTCGCGCAGACCGACGACGGTGTCCTGCTCCTCGCCGTCCTCGGTGGAGTACCTGTCCACGTCCAGGGTGGCCGGGAACTGGTAGTAGCTGCGGACCTGCTGGAGCTGCTGGAAGCTGGGCGAGACGACGTTCGGGTCGAGCAGCCGGATGCTGGCGGTGGTGTTGGCCGCCTCGCGCAGCTCCTCGTTGCTCGCCTCGCTCTCCCCCGAGTAGTTCGAGACCTCGGCGTCGTCGATGTCGTAGGCGTCGCGGGTGGCGTCGATGTTCTTCTTGATGTACGGCGCCTCCTTGGCCTGCTCGTTCGGCTGGACCTGGAACTTCTGCACGATCGCCGGGTAGAGGCCGCCGATCAGGATCGCCGAGAGGACCATCAGGCCGAAGCCGATCACCGGCAGCTGCCAGGTGCGCCGCCACAGGGTGGCGAAGAAGAGCACCGCGCAGATGGCGGCGATGAAGAACAGGATCGTCTTCGCCGGGAGGTAGGCGTTGGCGTCGACGTACCGCAGACCCGTCCAGTTGTCGGTCGCCTTGAAGTCGCCGGACTTGACCGCCAGGCCGTAGCGGTCGAGCCAGTACGCCACCGCCTTGAGCGCCACGAAGACGCCCAGCAGCACCGACAGGTGGCCGGTGGCCTGGGATGTCGCGCGGGCGCCCGGGGTGGTCAGGCGCAGTCCGCCGTAGAGGTAGTGCACCAGCCCGGCGGCCAGCAGGGAGAGCACCGCGGCCGCGAAGCCGAAGCTCAGCAGGAACCGGTACCAGGGCAGGTCGAAGGCGTAGAACGCCACGTCCTTGCCGAACTGCGGGTCGGCCGTGCCGAACGGAACGGCGTTCACCCACATCAGCCAGGTGCGCCACTGACCGGCCGCCGACGCGCCGGCGATCAGGCCCACCAGCGCGGTGACCCCGAGGAGCACCCACTTCTTGTACGGGGCGATGCCCATCCGGTAGCGGTCCAGGCTCTGCTGCTCCAGCGACATCGCGCTCAGCGGGGGCCGCAGGCGGTGGGCCAGCCAGATGTTGAAGCCGACGGCCGCGGCCATCAGCAGACCGAAGACGGCGAACATGCCGATCTTGGTCCACAGGGTGGTGGTGAAGACGGTGGTGTATCGGACCGAGCGATACCACAGCCAGTCGGTCCAGAACCCCGCGAACATGACGAAGAGCATGGCCAGCACGGCCAGCACGCCCACCGTCATGAGCAGGGTCTTGGCGCGCCTGGAGGGCCTGCCGACACTGATCCGTGGTCCTGAGGGCCCGCCCGGGCCCCGGTCCGGCATCTGGAAAGCCAAGGTGCGCACCTCGAGAATCGCAGCGGATGGGACTGGCCCCGAATGCTAGGGCCCCACCCATGCAACTTACTGAACCTTTACCCGGTTCCCGTTCCCGGGGGGTTCGGCGGCACGATATGAGGATGAACAACCTTCCAATCGACGGCACACCCCTGGCCGCCAGCCCGCTGACCCGTGCCGTGCTCGAGATCGACGAGTACGTCGCGGGCCTGGGCTGGGACCAGCCCGCCCGACTGTTCGCCCTGGTCGACACCGGCCGGCTGCGCGCCGAGGAACCCGCCCTGGCCGAGCAGCTCGGACTCGGCGGCGAGGGCCGCCAGGACGGCGAGGCCCCACTCACCCCGGTCGAGCAGGACGAACTGCCCGCCGGGATCCCCCTGGACGAGTTCCTCGGCACCATCGCCTGGCCCGACGCGGTCTCCGGATGCGCGATGACCGTGGAGCGGCTGATGCTGCCGCCCTCGGCCGAGGCCTCCGTCCCCGAGAACCTCCAGGAGGAGGGCGCCGAGGAGCGGCTGGCCCGCTGGGTGGCCGAGCACCCCGAGCGCCAGGAGGTCCGGATGACCGTGGCGGTGCTGCGCGACGGCGCCCGGGAGTCGGCGCTGCGGCTGCGCGAGAAGGACTCGCCGACCGAGGTGCTGACCGGCCCCGATCTGGTGCCCGGGCTCACCGAGGCGCTGGCCGCCACCTTCGGCGACTGACGCCCGGCCCGCGGCGGGAACCGCGGAGCGGGCGCCCGCCGGACGGGCGCCCGCGGGTGGGGGGACGGGTCAGCCTGCCGTGCACCGCGGCAGGCCGGCCGTCTCCCCCTCCCGGATGTCCTCCAGTGCCTCCAGGGCGTCGTCGATCGTGCCGACCCTGACCAGGGTCAGGCCCCCGGGGACGTCGCGGGCGGCGGTGGCGCAGTTGTCCTCGGGGGTGAGGAAGTACTCGGCGCCCTTGTCCCGGGCGGCGATGGTCTTCATCCCTATGCCGCCGATCGGGCCGACCCGCCCCTCGCCGTCGATGGTGCCCGTGCCGGCCACGAACTCGCCGCCGGTGAGGTCGCCGGGGGTGAGCTTGTCCATGATGCCGAGGGCGAACATCAGCCCGGCGCTGGGGCCTCCGACATCGGCCAGCTTGATATCTATCTCGAACGGGAAGGTGTGGTCGAGCCCCGCCCGGATCCCGACGACGGCCCGCCCGTCGTCGTCGGCCTCGTCGGTGGTGACGGTGACCTCCCGCGAGCCGGTGGGCTTCTCGCCCGCCTTCTCGGCCGCCCGGGCGGCCTTGGCCGGGACGACGGTGAAGACCACGTCCTCGCCGGGCTCGTGCTCGGTCACCAGCTCGGCGACGTCTCCCGGCTGCTTCACGGCCTCGCCGTCCACGGCCGTGATCACGTCCCCCGCGTGCAGCCTGTCCTCGGCCGGACCGCCCTTGACGACGGAGGCGACGACCACCCGCTCACCGACCGGGACGTCCAGCTCCCGCAGGGCGGCGACCTTGGCGCTCTCCAGCGACTGGGTGAACTCCTCGGCGTTCTCCTCGCGCACCTCCTCGGCCGACTTGTCGTCGGGGTAGAGGGTCTCGTGCGGGACGACGGCGCTGTCCTCCGCCAGCCAGCCGTAGACGGCCTCCACGAGGTTCATCCGGTAGTCGGCGCCGGTGACGCGGACGGTGGTCATGTTCAGGTGCCCGGACGGCTCGTAGGTCTTCCTGCCCTCGATGCTCAGCACCGGTTCGCCGCCGTGCTCACCGAGCGTGTTGACGGTGGGGCCCGGTGACATCTCGGCGTACGGCACCCTGATCAGGACCGCCGCGCAGAGCACGGCTATGAGCAGCAGGGTGGAGGTGAGCATCGTCGCGGTCCGGCGTGGCATGGCACGACAGTACGGGAACCGCGCGTCAGTCGGCCGCGGGGGCCCGTCCGTCCGGGGCCGTGCGGGACACGGGGGACACGGCGGCGGCGTCCTCGTGGCCGTCCCGGTCCTCCCGCCCCGTCCCGGGGCCGTGCGGGCGCTCCATGGCGGCGCGGAAGGCCTCGTATCCGGCGACTCCGTCGGCGTCCCCGAAACCGCTGGGTTTGCGCGAGGCCCACACGGACCACACGGCCGCCCCGATCGCGGCGACGAACGGAATCAGCAACCAGGCGAGTGCCGCCACAGTGACCTCCCGATCCTCGAGTGCGCCGGAGATACGGCCTATGAGCAGACTAGATCCCGGATGAGTCAACCGTTCCGGCAGGGGTGCCCTTCCGCAACTCCACGCCCCGGGGAACCGCCCGCTTCCCGCACCGGCTCTGCGGGGACTGTTCCCGGCCACCGCTCCGGCATGCCCCCGCGCGACCGCGCCGCTAGGCCCCCACCCACTCCTCGGTGCCGTCGGTGAAGGTCTGGTGCTTCCAGATCGGCACCCGGTGCTTCAGGTCGTCGATCAGGCGGCGGCACGCCTCGAACGCCTCGGCGCGGTGCGCGCAGGAGACGGCGACGACCACGGCCAGATCGCCGACCGACAGGTCCCCCACCCGGTGGACCGCCGCGAGCGCCCGTACGGGGAAGCCGGCCGCCACCTCCTCGGCGACCCGGCGGAGCTCGGCCTCGGCCGTGGGATGGGAGGAGTAGCCGAGCCCGGTCACCCCCGCACCCCCGTCGTGGTCGCGCACGGTGCCCGCGAACAGCGCGGTGCCGCCCGCCGAGGCGTCGCCGACGGCCGCGAGGACCTCGTCCACGGAGAGCGGGGTGTCGCGGATCGCCAGGAGGCGGATCGGGTCGGGCGCCGCCCGCTCCCCGGGGTGGTCGTACGTCTGTGCCATGGGGTCATGGTGCCGTACGGGCGCGGGGGCGCGCAGCGGCGGCCCGCCGACACACCGGTGCCGGCTGTCCGGCGGGTGCCGCGGCAGGGAGCGCGGCCGGGCGGCGGGACGGCGCAGCACCCGGTGTCACACCCGGCGGCGGGCCTTGCGGGCACGCCGGACCAGGGCCGCGGTGCCCACCAGGGCGACGGTGGCACCCGCGGCGCCGAGCGTGGTGGCGTCCTTGCGGCCCAGGCGGCGGCCCGCGACAGCGTGGCGCCCGGCCGCCTCCTCCATGAGCGCGGCCAGCACCTCCTCGTTGGTCCACTTCGGCCGCCAGCCCGCCTCGTGCAGCCGGGAGCCGCTGACCACCCAGGGGTGCATGGTGTACGCCAGGTCACCGGCCGGGGAGGGTGTCAGCCCGAGGCGGTGGAGCCGTGAGGCGGCGCCGAGCGCGACCGCGGAGGGCAGCTCCATGCGGCGGATGCCGGACAGCTCCTCGACCTCCTCCTGCTCCAGCCAGCCGTCGCAGCCGACCGCCAGCTCGCCCTCCACCTTCTCCAGCGCCGCGTACTCCAGGGCGCCGGCCAGGTCCTCGACGTGGCAGAACTGCCAGCAGGGCCGCGAGCCGGCCACGACCAGCAGGCGCGGGGACTCGAAGTAGCGGGTCAGGGCGGTGTCGGTGCCGCCGACCAGGACGGTGGGGCGCACGACCGTGACGTTCAGCCCGGGGTGCGCGCGGGGGGCGCGCCGGGCGAGGCGTTCGATCTCCAGCAGGTCGCCCACCCCGGTGGCCTCGGCGGTCGCCCTCAGCTCGGCGTCCTCGGCCAGCGGGACGTCGTTGTCGGGCAGGGCCCCGTAGACCATCGCCGAGGTGCACAGCACCACCCGGTGCACGCCCGCGGCGGCCGCCGCGGTCAGCACGGTCTGGGTGCCGCGCACGTTGTAGGCGGTGCGGGCGGCGGGGTCGGTCTCCAGGTCCAGGTCGAGGGCGAGGTGGACCACGGTGTCCACCGGTTCGCCGTCACCGCGCAGCCGGTCGGCGATGGCCGGGTCCCGCACGTCCAGGACGTGCCACTGCGCGCCGTCCACCGCGCCGCGGCGCTCGTCGAGCGCGATGACCCGCCCCACCTCGGGGGAGGCGACCAGCCGCTCGGTGAGCAGCGCGCCGACCCCCGATGCGGCGCCGGTGACCGCGACGACGGGCCCTGCGGCTCCGTTACGCGGACCGCGAACGTTTGGCTCCTGGGAACTCACCCGGTGTCTCCCGCGGTTGTCTCTGGGTACGACGTGCGCAGGCTCCATCCTGCACGAGAGGTGTCTAGGCTGGACGTAAAGCCCGCCACATCGCACACCATCCCACCGACGTCCCACCGTCCCATCCACCAGAGCCGAGGAACCCCGTGAGTGACATCCCATT
The DNA here is from genome assembly GCF_046614825.1 of Streptomyces nanhaiensis. Lineage (NCBI taxonomy): Bacteria > Bacillati > Actinomycetota > Actinomycetes > Kitasatosporales > Streptomycetaceae > Streptomyces > Streptomyces nanhaiensis. The sequence continues at coordinate 4,464 of NZ_JBKJFM010000130.1, read as the reverse complement.
CGGATTCGGCATGCCGCCCGAGGAGCCCGAGGAGGGCGACGACGGACGGAAGAAGGGCGGCCAGGGCGGCCAGGGCGATCAAGGCCAGGGCGGCCGGACGCCGAACCCGTTCGGGTTCGGCGGCGCCGGCGGCGCAGACAACCCGCTCGCGGCGATGTTCGGATCGCTGGGCGGCGGCCCCGGCGGTTTCGACCCGAACGACCTGGGCGCCGCGTTCCAGCGGCTCGGCCAGATGCTCAGCTACGAGGGCGGGCCGGTCAACTGGGACATGGCCAAGGACATCGCCCGGCAGACCGTCGCCGCGGGCACCCCGGACGGCACCAAGGACGCCAGCGTCGGCCCGCGGGAGCGGAAGGCGGTGGAGGAGGCCGTACGCCTGGCCGACCTGTGGCTGGACGGCGTGACCTCGCTGCCCTCGGGCTCCGGTTCGGCCCTCGCCTGGAGCCGCGCCGAGTGGGTGGAGTCCACCCTCCCGGTGTGGAAGGACCTGGTGGACCCGGTCGCCGAGCGGGTCGGGGCGGCCATGGGCGACGTGCTCCCCGAGGAGATGCAGGCCATGGCCGGCCCGCTGCTGGGGATGATGCGCTCCATGGGCGGCGCGATGTTCGGCACCCAGATCGGGCACGCGCTGGGCGTGCTGGCCGGCGAGGTGGTCGGCTCCACCGACATCGGCCTGCCGCTGGGGCCGAAGGGCCGGGCGGCGCTGCTGCCGGCCAACATCGCGGCCTTCGGCGAGGGCCTGGGCGTGCCCCTGGAGGAGGTGCGGCTCTACCTGGCGCTGCGCGAGGCGGCGCACCAGCGGCTGTTCGCCCACGTCCCGTGGCTGCGCTCGCACCTGTTCGGCGCGGTCGAGGGGTACGCGCGCGGGATCAAGGTGGACACGGCCAAGCTGGAGGACGTCGTCGGGCAGCTCGACCCCTCGCGCCCGGAGGAACTGCAGGAGGCACTGCAGCAGGGGATGTTCCAGCCCGAGGACACCCCCGAGCAGAAGGCGGCCCTGGCCCGGCTGGAGACGGCGCTGGCGCTGGTCGAGGGCTGGGTGGACGCGGTGGTCCACGCCGCGGCCGAGCCCCATCTTCCGTCCGCGTCCGCCCTGCGCGAGACGCTGCGCCGCCGCCGCGCCGGCGGCGGTCCGGCCGAGCAGACGTTCGCCACGCTGATCGGGCTGGAGCTGCGGCCCCGGCGGCTGCGCGACGCCTCCCGGCTGTGGGCCTCGCTCACCGACGCCCGCGGCATGGACGGCCGCGACGGGCTGTGGGCGCACCCGGACATGCTGCCGACCGCCGAGGACCTCGACGACCCGGACGGTTTCGTCCACCGCGAGCAGCTGGACTTCTCCGAGCTGGAGGGGCTGCTGGGCAAGGAGTCCGGCGGGGAAGAGCGCGAGGCCCACGGGGACGACGGGGACAACGGGAACGAGCGCGGGGACGGCGGGGACGAGCCCGGCGGCGCCCGGTGAGCCTGCACGAGGACGCGGCGCGGACGCTCAAGGAGTGGTCCGCGCCGGACGGGGCGCAGGAGGCGCTGCGCCTGGCGTACTGCGACCACCTGGCCGCCCGCCCGGACGGCGTGTGGCGGTCCTGCGCGGCCGGGCACATCACGGCGAGCGCGCTGGTGGTGGACCCGGGCCGCGGACGCGTCCTGCTGACGCACCACCGCAAGCTGCGGATGTGGCTCCAGACGGGCGGGCACTGCGAGCCGGGCGACACCGCCCTCGCCGCAGCCGCCCTGCGGGAGGCGGCCGAGGAGTCGGGTGTCGACGGGCTCACCCTGCTGCCGGGCGGGCCCGTCCGCCTCGACCGGCACCTCACGCCCTGCGCCTGGCATCTGGACGTGCAGTACGCCGCCCTGGCGCCCGGGGGTGCGGTGGAGGCGGTGAGCGAGGAGTCCCTGGAGCTGCGCTGGTTCGGCTGGGACGAGGTGGCGGACGTGGCCGACGAATCCGTCGTGCGGCTGGCGGACCGCACCCGCGCACTGCTGTGACGGCAGGGCGCGCGGGCCGTCCTGTGGAGTGGGCCCGCGCGCCCCGCGCCGCCTAGTTGGACCAGATGTTGCCCTGGTTCTGGCCGCGTGCGCCGTGCTGGCCCATGCCGTACTGCGCGCCCAGGCCCGCCGCGGCGTTCTGCGGCGGCAGCAGTTCGCTGGGCTGGACGAGGGCGAAGCCCTGGCCCATGAAGTTCAGCTCCCAGCCCTCCCCCGTGCTGCCCCTCCGGCGGAACACGCTCTGGGAGCTGGTCTGGGCCTGCATCTGCACCCGCAGCGAGCTGGACCAGGCGACCACCGCGTCGGAGTCGGCGCTGACGTACCGCTCCGGGGTGACCTGGAGCGCCAGCGGCTGACCGGAGGTCATCAGCGCGACCTTGCCGCGCCCGGTGATGCTGAGGTTGTACGCGCCGGAGCCGGAGATCCCGAACTGGCTGTCCACGGCGATCACCTCCCAGTGCAGGGAGGAGTCCAGCGCCAGCACGTAGGAGCTGTCGACCGTCAGTCCCTCGGACTCCACGTCCATGACGTGGATGTACTGGGCGAGGTTGGCCAGGTAGACCGTGCCCTGCCCGGAGCAGCGCATCAGGTCCAGGCCCTCGCCGGTCCGCGCCTGCCTGCGGCGCTGCCCGGCGCTCCGGTACTCCCCGTCGAACTCCACCAGGCCCTGGTAGGCGACCATCGCGCCCTTGCGGGCGAGCACGTCGTCCTGGCCGCCGAGCAGGACCCGCAGCAGCTGCGGGTTCTGCAGGGCGTAGCGTTCCTGGCTCTGCACCTCGGTGTGGCCGAAGAGCGGACTCTGCATGGTTCTTCCTTCCCCCCTCAGCCCCGGACGCGCAGGCGGTCGGTGCCGTCCTCGCTGGGCTGTACGACGACGAATCCCCGGCCGGAGAAGGCGATCTGGTACGCCTCGCCGCTGCCCCGGCCGATCAGCGCGCCCGCCTTCATGCTCCGCTTGCCCTTCATCTTCAGCCCCGAGGACCAGGCCACCAGCGCGTCGGGGTCGACGTACGTCTCGTCCTCGCCGCGTCCGCAGTCCACGACGACGGGAGTGCCGCGGGAGGTGAGGGCGACCCAGCCGGTGCCGGATATCCCGACGTTGAACATCCCCTGCCCGGAGAACTTCGCCAGGCCCTTGACGCGCTCGACGCCCCACTGGAGGTGGGCGTCGAAGGCGAGGAGGTTGGTGCCGTTGACGGAGATGGCCTCGTTGTCGAGGTTCAGGCAGACGACGTCGGCGCCGTAGTCGGCGAGGTAGAGCAGCCCGTCGCCGCTGCACTTCATCAGCGGGGCGCCCTCGCCGGTGAGCCACTGGGAGGCGGCCTGGCGGACGGCCGGCGGATTGGCCTCGTACTGGACGAAGCCCTCGTAGGCGACCATCGAGCCGGAGCGGGCGAAGACGTCCTGGCCGCCGGCCATGGCGATCTTCACCATGTGCGAGCCGTGGTTCTCCATACGGGCGGCGGGCGGGGTCGGGGCGTAGCCCGAGACCCCCGGGGTCACTGTGCGGTCCATGACGGGCTCCCTCAGACCTCGTAGGGCTGGACGACGATGAAGTTGCCGGGAGCACCGCGGAACTGGAGGTTCACGGTCTCCCCGCTGTGGCCCGGATAGGCGTTGCGGCGCAGCCTCACCTGGCTGGAGATGATCACCTGGGCGCCGGCGGACCAGGCGACGACGGCCTGGCTGTCGGCGAAGGTGGTCGGGGTGACGGGCAGGACGACCGGAGTGCCCTGCGTCTTGACCACCACGGTGCCGGTGCCCTGGAACTGCATGGTGAACAGTGCGCCGCCGGGGATGCCGTGGCCGTCGATCCGGCGCACCTCGTACTGGAGGGTCTCGTCGAAGGCGAGCACGTTGTCGGCGGAGACGCAGATGGCGTCGCCCTGGAGTTCGATGGGGTGGACGTGCGCGGCGTTCTCGGCGAAGAACACCTGGCCGCGGCCGGTGCAGCGCATCAGCTGCATCTCCTGGCCGGTGGCGTTGCCGACGATCCGCCCGGCGAACCCGGCGCTCTTGTAGGAGAAGTCGACCTTGCCCTGGTAGAGCACCATGCTGCCCTGGCGCGCGAGGACACCCTGGCCGTCGTGGGAGAGGTCGGCGCGGATCAGCGCCGCGTTCTGCAGGGTCCAGCGCTGTCCGGTGGGCGCCTCGCGGTACTTCTCCAGTGCGGCGCCGATGCCGGCCGCCGGCCCCTGGGGGAACTGCGGGACACCGGGATGGCCGGGGTGGCCGGGGACCTGTCCGAAGGGCTGCTGCGGAGCCTGCGGCTGCCCGAAGGGGTTGGGCACGGCCTGGCCCGGGACGGTGGGGGCCGCGGGTATCGGGGCGGACGGGGGCGGCCCGGGCGGGGCCGCCTGCCCGGGGAAGCCCGGCTGGACGGGCCCGCCTCCGTAGGGGGGCGGAACGGGCTGCGCGGGCTGACCCGGAGGCGGCTGGACGGGCGCGGGGGCCGGGGCCGGGGGGACATGCGGAGCCGGG
>NZ_JBKJFM010000012.1:0-65488 GCF_046614825.1 Streptomyces nanhaiensis | reverse complement strand
CGCCGCCCGCCCTCGTCCTCGGCTGGCGCGGCGCGTTCCCCGGCCGGGCCCGCTCGCTGGCCGCCGTCGGGCGCCTGGCCGTGCCGCTGGCGATGATCACCGCGGCGCTGGGCGCCTGGGCCACCGTGGACCGCTTCCACGAACGCCCGGAGGAGATCGGCCTGCCCGCCGCCCTCACCGTGCGCGACGGTTCCCCGGACGACTCCGCTTCCTCCGGCTCGCCCGGCTCGCCCGGCTCGTCCGGCTCGTCCGGCTCGTCCGCCGGTGCGGCCTCCCGGGCCTCCGGGGCCGAGCGCCACGCCCGCACCGAGCGGCTGCTGGCCGCGCACCCCGACGTCACCGCCGTCCACCCCGGCACGGAGGTCGAGGCCCTCGTCCCCGGCCAGACCGCCACCATCACCCTGCGCGGCCTGGGCACCGACGCCGACCCCTACCCGTTCGCCCTCGCCGAGGGCCGCCTGCCCGACGGCCCGGACGAGGCCGTCGCCGGACAGGGGCTGCTCGACCTGCTGGACGTACGCGTCGGCGACTGGGTGCGCATGACCGTCCAGGGACGCCCGCAGATCCTCCACATAACCGGCCGCTCCATCGAACCCGAGGACGGCGGCCGGGTGATCTCCACCTCCCTGGACAACCTCGACCTGGGCGACGGCTCCGGCACGACCGAGCCCGACCTCCACCACCTCGTCCTGCGCGACGGCGCCGACGCCGGGGAGGTCGGCGCCGAACTGGCCGCCTCCTCCGGCGGCCGGCTGGAGGTCCGCGAGGCGGTCAACCCCGCCGACGGACTGGCCGGCGTACGCGGCGTCATCGCCGGACTGATCGCCGTGCTCGCCCTGATCGGCCTCACCGAGCTGTCCACCGTCCTCGGCGCCCGCGTCCGCGACCGGGGACGCGATCTGCTCGCGCTCAAGGCCATCGGCCTGACCCCGCGCCAGATAGCGGGCGTGATCACCGTCTCCACCGCCTTCACCGCACTGGCCGCCGCCGTCGCCGGCACCGTGCTGGGGGCCGCCGCCGGCCACTGGCTGATCGACGCGCAGGGCCGCTCCAGCGGCATCGGTGCGGGCATAGCCCAGTCCCCGCCCCCCGGCGCGCTGCTGCTGGTGATCGCCGCGGCCGTGGTGGGCGCGGTCGCGGTCTCGGCGGTCCCGGCCGCCCGTGCCTCCCGCCGCCGCATCGCCGACACGCTCAGCGAGACGCTCTGACACCCCCCGGGTCCGGTCGTTCGGAACCGGAGACGGGTTCTCCCCGTTCCGCCTCGGCGGAACGGGGAGAACCCGGAGGAAGAGACTGCCGTGAGAACGGACCGCGCGGGGTCAGACGCCCGCGATCGACTGGATCCAGGAGCGGTAGGCGGTCACGTTGGTGTAGGCCGTGGTGGTCTGCCGGTCGCTGGTGGACGCGACACCGACCTGGACGCCGTTGGCCATCATCGGGCCGCCGGAGTCGCCGCCCGCGGTGATGCCGTCGCCGCGGCGGGCGCAGATCGCCGAGCCGTAGTAGGCGTCACGGCAGCCGCCGGTCACGATCACGTTCGCGACCTTCAGGTAGCGGGACTGGCAGTTGGCCTCGGAGCCGCACTGGGAGGTGGCGCCCCAGCCGTAGACCTGCACGGTCTGGTTCACCGACACCGAACCCGGCTGCCCCAGGCGGGCGTAGGTCGCCGAGACGGAGCGGTCCAGGCGGACCAGCGACAGGTCCGAGGAGGAGTGGTTGTAGATCTGGGTGCCGTTGGCGACGGTGCCGCCGCTGTGCTGGTCGAGGCTGCCGATGCGGAAGGACAGCCCGCCGCCGCCGACGCAGTGCCTGGCGGTGAGGATCCAGGTCGGCGCGATGATCGTCGCGGAGCACGTCTCACGGCCGTTGGAGAACAGCCGGGCGGCCCAGGGGGCGTTCTGCGCGTAGCCGCCGCCGATGATCGGCTGCGGGCCGCCGCTGCCGGGCGGAAGCTCCTTGGCCGAGGCGGCCGGGGCCAGCACGAAGAGGGAGAGAACGGCGGCCATGGCCGCGATCAGAGCGGGGACGAGCCTGGTTATTCGCAAGGGGTGCCTCGCTTCCGGATACACGCGGTGGTTCGCGTGTGGCCTGTGGGGGAGGCACCAGGATTCCCGTAAGCGGAACGGGCTGGGTACTACCACTTGGCCATAGCACGGTGTTATGGCCCCGGGTTCCGGGAACTCCCGCGGCTGCGGGCGGCAGGTCACAGGTAGATCTGCCGCCCGCAGTCGCGGCAGCGGACCTTGCCGCCGAGCCTCCCGATCCGCCGGTGCCCGCACGCGACGGTCCCCGTCGCGCCGTCCGTGCCGCCCGTTCCGTCCGGCGGCTCGTCCCGGCCGTGGGACTGGAGGCGCACCATGTGGTCCAGCTCCGCGATGCACGGCCCGCACGCGTACACGTCGCCGGCCGCACCGGGCGTACGCACCGAGCCGATCCACAGCACCCGCACGCCCTCACGGCGGCAGTACAGCCAACACCCTCCCGTGGTCCAGCCGTTGGCGTCGTCGGTGCGTGCCGGCAGCGGCCACCCGTCGCGCCACGGGCGCTCGACGGCCGGAGAGAACGGAGGCGGCGTCACACCGCACCCCGCCCGGTGTCCTGCCCGGCGCCCCTCTTGGCGCCCCGCTCGATGACGGCCGCCAACTCCCGTGCCACCGGCGCGGAGCACTCGCCGAGGACCACCATCGCGTAACCGGCCGCCCCGTCCGCGCGTACGGGGGTGCGGACGTCCACGGCCGGGAACCGGATCCTCGCCCGCCGCAGCGCCTCGGCGAGCGCGTCACGGGCCGCCTCCGCCTCCCCGATCCGTTGCTCCTCAACCCGATCCGAACCTTCCATCACCATATGGTGTGACTCCTCAGCCGTATCCCTGTGCGAGAAGCGACAGCGCGACTACCGTCGGTCGCGTTCGCTGTATGAGCATGAACCGGTGTGGAGCGCGAACACCCGTGGCCGGGAAGCCTTTCCCGGCCGCCCGGTGCCGCTTCCACACATTCCACGGAGGGGGACGGAATGCCGCCGAGAAGAGTGGTCACGGGCCGCAGTCAGGAGCCGCGCCGGCGGTTCGCCGAGGAGCTGCGCACCCTGCGCACCGAACGCGGCGACAGCCTGCGGAAGCTGGGCGAGGCACTGGGCTGGGACTGGTCGCTGTTCGGCAAGATGGAGAGCGGCCACACCATCGGCAGCCCGGACGTCGCCCAGGCCCTCGACCAGTACTACGGCACCCCTGGCCTGTTGCTGGCCCTGTGGGAGCTGGCGGCCGGGGATGCCACTCAGTTCCGCGAGAAGTACCGCCGTTTCATGGCACTCGAGGGCGAGGCGGTGAGCATTCAGACCTACTCGCCCAGCCTCATGCCGGGCTTGCTCCAGAGCGAGGAGTACGCCCGCGAACTGCTGATGCTGGGCGGTCTGGACCCTGGCAGCGAGCTGGATCAGCAGGTGGCGGCACGGATGAGCCGCCGGGACGTGCTGACGGGTGACGGCGCACCCCAGCTCCGCGCGATCCTCGACGAGGCGGTCCTGCGCCGCCCGCTGCCGAACATCGAGGCATGGCGCGCTCAGTTGAAGCACCTGGAGGAGATGACGAGACGGCGGAACGTGACGGTCCAGGTGCTCCCCTTCTCCGCGGGCCTGTGCGAGCTGGTCAACACGGACACCTGGCTCCTGCGACTGCTGGACGGCCGAACGGTCGCCTGGGTGGAGACGGGCTACAACGGGGAGTTGGTCGAGGAAGCGGCCAAGGTCGAGCGGCTCCAGGTCGATTACGATCGGCTGCGCGACAAGGCCCTTACCCCGCGCGACTCGGCGGAGTTCCTACTCCGACTCCTGGAGGAGCTTTCATGACCACCTCCCCGCACGAGATAACCGCCGCACGGTGGCGCAAGTCCAGCCACAGCAACCAGGACGGAGGCGCCTGCGTCGAGGTCGCCGACAACCTCCCCGGCACCGTCCCCGTGCGCGACAGCAAGACCCCGCACGGCCCGGCCCTCGCCTTCGGCCCGGATGCCTGGGCGTCGTTCCTCACCGCCGTCAAGGACGACCGGCTCACGGCCTGATCGGCAGGTGCTGCCGACGGGAGTGACCATCGATGCACGGCAGACGATGTCCCACGCACTGAACCGCCCCCAGTAACCGCTGAGGTCCCCCTTGAGCGGTCCCGGTTTTCCGATGCCTCCGAAAGGGTCTCGCCCGCTCTCCTCGGTGAGTCGGTTGACGCGTCTGGTCATACGGCGATCCGTCTCGGACCAGTGGACGTAGTCGGCCCGCCCATCTGTGCTCGGTCAATGCGATCTTCACTCGGCGTCGTCGGTCTCGATCAGCTCACGGGGCGAGACCTGGCCTTCCTCGGCCTCCGCGATCGACTCGGCCAGACGCCGGGCGTTCGCGGGTGAACGCAGCAGGTAGGTCGTCTCCTGCCAGGGGGCGAAGTCCTCTTCCGACGGCAGTACGGCGTTCCCGTTGCAGAATGTGATGTGCACGGGAGCGTGGTCGTTGTTGACCTGCTCGATCAGCGGAAACAAGTCCCTGCGAGCCTCGCCGACGGTGCTGGACACGATCACCTTTCCCTACAAGCGGTACAAGGAGCGGTACCACTCGCTGTCATGTATGGCCAGCCACGCCTTCCATGAGTCACCGGAGGCGGTCCTTTCACGTGCTGCGTACTGCCGGGCAGCTCACAGGCCAGGGCGGCGGCCACCGTCAGCGGCGGGAGGAGCCTCGCCTGACCTGCCGGGAGCGGTCGCGCCGACGGGGCGGGGAGTTCGACGGCCGCTTCCCGCCGCCGTTCCGGGCCGGGCCCTCGTCCTTGGCGGCGCGGGCCGTACCGGCCGCGTCGGCGGCAGCGTCGGCGTCGAACGGCGGCTCTCCGGTCTCCTCCGCCTCGTCGTAGTCCGGGAGGTCCCCGAAGTCCGGTGCCTGGAAGGGGTTCCGGGCCGGGGGCTGCGACGCCGCCCTGGGGGCCGAGGGCACGGGGTCGGGCGCGGAGAACAGCTCGGTGGTGTCGATGGGGAGATCTGCCTCTCGGGGCGGAAACGTGGTGTGGGGGGAGACGGCCGGCCGCCGTACGGCGGCCGTGCGCGGCGGCCTCAGAGAGCGCTCAGCTTGAGGTACGGGCTGAGGATCCGCACCTGCTTCGCCCCGAAGTCGACGAGCACCGCGATCCCGTCCTCGACGGAGACGATACGGCCGAGGCCGTAGGTGTCGTGGGTGACCCGCTCACCCTCGGCGAAGTACTTGTCGGGCGGTGCGACAGGGGCTTTGAAGGGGCTGGTGGGCAGGTGGCGCCGGGCTACGGCCGATTTTGTCATTAACGCCAGTATGCACCCGACGGTCCGGTGCGCGCCCTGTCGTACCGCCTCCACTTCCCGGACCGCACCGCCCGCCGGGGCACGCTCACGGCTCGACCACGGTCTCCTGGGCCGCTGCCGTGTCGCCCGCGAGCAGCTCCGCGTCCACCGGGACGTTCCGCTTCACCAGGGCCAGGGCGATCGGGCCCAGTTCGTGGTGGCGGGCCGAGGTGGTGACGAAGCCGAGCTGCCGCCCCTCCGGGCCGTCCTTCGCCAGCCGCACGGGCGTGCCGTGGCCGGGCAGGTGCACCTCGCTGCCGTCCAGGTGGAGGAAGACCAGCCGGCGCGGCGGCTTCCCCAGGTTGTGGACGCGCGCCACGGTCTCCTGGCCCCGGTAGCAGCCCTTCTGCAGGTGGACGGCCGTGCCGATCCAGCCCAGCTCGTGCGGGATGGTGCGGTGGTCGGTCTCCAGACCCAGCCGCGGCCGGTGCGCCTCCACGCGCAGCGCCTCCAGCGCCAGTACGCCGACCGCCGGGCCGTGGGCGGCGGCGTAGGACTCCAGCTCGCCCCGCGGCAGGAACAGGTCCCGCCCGTACGCCGTCTCGCGGACGACCACACCCTCGGGCACCTCGGCGATGGAGCCCGCCGGGAGGTGCACCACGGCGTACCCGGCCGTGGCGTCGGCGACCTCGACCCGGTAGAAGAACTTCATGCTCTCCAGGTAGGCGATCAGCGCCTCGCGGGTGCCCGGCTCGACGTGCATCCAGACGGTGGCGCCGTCGTCGACGAGGTAGAGCGCGTGCTCGATGTGGCCGTTGGCGGAGAGGATCAGCGCCTCGGTGGCGCGGCCGGGCTCCAGCTCGCTGACGTGCTGGGTGATCAGCAGGTGGAGCCAGCTCAGGCGGTCCTCGCCGCTGACGGTGACCACGCCGCGGTGCGAGAGGTCCACCAGTCCGCCGCCGTCGGCGAGCGTGCGCTGCTCGCGGAAGAGGTCGCCGTAGTGCGCGGCGACGCCTTCGTCCGGCGCCTCGGCGGGGACGGCGCCGGGCAGCGACAGCAGGGGGCTCTTGTACGACATGCGGCCAGCCTACGACCCGGCGCCGTCCGCGCTCTCGTCCGCGCCCCCCTCGGTGCCCTCCTCCGGGTCCCTTCCCGGGGGTTTCCCGGCGCAGTCGCGGCAGCGGCCGAAGATCGCGAAGTGCTTCATGTCGGTGTCGAACCCGAACATCTCCCGCAGCCGGCCGGTGAAGTCGGCGGCGAGCGCGGTGTCGGCCTCGATCACCTTGGTGCAGTCCCGGCACACCAGGTGCATGTGGTCGTGCCGGTCGGCCAGGTGGTAGGTGGGAGCGCCGTGGCCCAGGTGGGCGTGGCTGACCAGCCCCAGCTCCTCCAGCAGCTCCAGCGTGCGGTAGACGGTGGAGATGTTCACGCTCCCCGCCGTGCGCCGCACCTCGGCGAGGATGTCGTCCGGAGTGGAGTGCTCCAGCCTGTCCACGGCCTCCAGCACGAGCTGGCGCTGCGGCGTCAGCCGGTATCCGCGTCTGCGTAGGTCGCTCTGCCAGTCGGTGCTCACCACAGTGGCCAGTGTAGGAGGGGACGTCGGGAACGGTACGGGGATCGCGTCACCGGGAGGTGCCGGGCTCGGTGAACAGCATGTGGGCCAGAGCCTCACGGATCTCCGCGGTCGTCCGGGCGATCTCCGCGCGGACGTGCGCTCCTGCGGTGGGGTCAACCCCGATACGGGCACCCGCCCTCACCCCGCCGCAGACGCTGTCTCCGAGCCCCGTGCCTCGGCAGCTGCCCGGTTGGGCAGGCGGGTGCCGACAGGGTCGGCCGAAGTGGCGGCTACGCGCTGTTCCCGTGTTCGGCCGGAGCTTCTCCGGCGCCGAGCGCGTCCTCTGAGCGGTGGTTCCCACCCGGCAAGGCGGTCACGAGGACGGCGCCGAGCGCGAGGAGGACGGCAGCGACGATGAGCGCGAGTGAGAAGCCCTCCGTCGCGGCGTGCGGGGAGCCGCTCTGTGCGACCGTTGCGTCGCCGCGGCGCGTGGCCAGAGCGACGAGCACCGCCACCCCGATGGCGCCACCGACTTGTTGGACGGAGCTCAGGACGGCCGAGCCGAGCCCGGCGTTCTCCTCGGTGGTGCCCGTGAGCGCGGCGACGGTCAGGGCGGGCAGAGCCAGTCCGCATCCGAGGCCGGTGACGAGCATGCCGGGCAGCACTCCGGAGGCGTAGCCGTCGCCCGGTGCCACTCCGGACAGCAGCAGGAGTCCGGCCGCGCCGATCAGGAACGAGATCACGAGGGCCGGGCGCATGCCGAGCCCGCTAACCGCCCGGGAGGAGAGCCGCATGCCTGCCAGGACGCCGGCGCCGTAGGGCAGATAGGCGAGGCCGGCTGTGAGGGGGCGGTAGCCGAGCACTGTCTGCAGGTGCACCATCAGCAGGAAGGCCACCGCGTACATGGCGGCGGAGAACAGCAGTGTCGCCCCGTTGGCGACGGCGCGGAACCGGAATGACAGGAACGGCAACGGCACCAGCGGCTCGGCGGAGCGTGTCTCGACCGCGATGAAGGCGGCGGCCAGGAGCACGGCCGAAATCAGGGACCCGACAGCGGCCGGGTCGCGCCAGCCCGACTCCCCGGTCCGGAGCAGCCCGTGGACCAGGGACACCAGGGCGCCGGTGCCGAGTACCGCGCCGGGTACGTCGAGGCGTACCGTGCGCCCGGCCCGGCTCTCGGGGACCATGCGCGGCAGCAGCACGACGGCCGCCGCGGCCACCGGCAGGTTGATCAGGAAGATCCAGCGCCAGGACGCGAGACCGGTCAGCGCTCCGGAGATCACCAGGCCCGTCGTACCGCCCAGAGCCGCGATGCCGCCCCAGACGCCGAACGCCCTGGCGCGTTCCTCGGCACCGGGGAACAGGAGTGAGATCAGTGCCAGCGCGGCCGGGCCGGCCATGGCCGCTCCCGCACCCTGGGCGAACCGCCCGGCCACGAGCTGCCAGGGCTCCTGCGCGAGCCCGCAGACGAGGCTCGCCGCACCGAACAGCGCCACACCGGTCAGGAAGACGCGCCTGCGGCCCAGCAGGTCGGCCATGCGGCCGAACAGCAGCAGCAGTCCGCCGAAGGCGAGGAAGTAGGCGTTGACGACCCAGGCCAGGCCCGTGGTGCCGAAGCCGAGGTCGTCGCGCACGCTGGGGAGCGCGACGCTCACCACGTTGTCGTCCAGGACGAGCATGAACTGCACGAAGCACAGCACCACCAGGGCCGGTCCACGGCGCCCGACGGCGTCGGTGGTGGCCGCGGTCGACACCGAGGTCATACCGGGCGTCCTGTCCTCGTGAGCGGCCTGTGCGAACGGTGGTGGCGCCCCTGGCGCGGATGACTTATCGGCACAGGACGACGCTATGCACCGGCCGTGTTGGCCGCGATGCGCTACGGGGCCATGTCGTATCGCACTGGGGACATAGGCTCGGGAACGTGACCGATGCCGTAGTGGGGGCCGTCCCGGCCGGAGTGGGCGCGATCGTCGTCGGGAACTTTCCGCTGGCGTCCGGGCAGTGGTTCGTCCCGCACAGCCACCCGCAGCACCAGTTGGCCTGGGCACGGCGTGGGGTTCTCGGCGTCGCTGTCGGTGATGCGTACTGGGTCCTGCCGCGCACACGGGCGTTGTGGCTGCCCGCGGGGGTCGTCCACCGGACCGGTGCGACCCGCGACGCGGTGCTGTGCAGCCTCTACCTCGAACCGGACAGATGTGGTCGGGGCTGGGCAGAACCCACGCCGGTCGGAGTCGACGGGCTGCTGGCCCACCTGATCGCCTACCTCGGCCGCGAGGAACTCCCCGATGACGCCCGGCTACGGGCCGAGGCGGTCGTGCTGGATCTGCTGCGCCCCTTGCCGGCCACGCCCATCGATGTGCCGGACCCCGCCGACGACCGCGTACGCGCCGTGGCCGGCGCGCTGCTCGCCAACCCCGCGGACGACCGGAGCCTTGAAGCGCACGCACGGGCCGCCGGGGTGAGCCGACGCACCCTGACCCGGCTGTTCGCCCAGGACACCGGCATGAGCTTCGACCGCTGGCGAACCCATGTGCGGCTGCGTGCCGCCCTTCCCCTCCTCGCCGAGGGCCAGCCCGTTTCCCGGGTCGCGCATGCCGTCGGATACGCGACACCGAGCGCCTTCCTCGCGGCCTTCCGGCGAACCGTCGGCACTTCCCCGGGGCGGTACCTCCATGGCGACGCCTCGTTCGGGGCGTCGGCGACGGGCACCGCCGGTGAACGACCACCGCAGGTGCCCGGACCCCGGGAAACGGGGGAGCCCGGCGCCTCGCCGTGAGCACCTGCGGGTGTGAAGCCGCGGAAGTCGTCAACTCCGGCGCGCTCCTGGTGCGCTCCCGGCCTACTTGAAGAAGGCGATCCCGTCGTCCGGGAGGTCCTTGAGGTCCTTGGCCCACTCGCGCGGGTCGACGACCTTCTTCAGGTGCGCCGACATGTACGGGCGCAGCGGGCGCTCGGGGTCCGGGGTGGCCAGCTCGCCGACCCACATCAGATCGCCCTTGACGTAGCCGTACAGCCGCTTGCCGCCGGAGTACTCGCCGGCCGAGGACAGGCGGGCGAAGGCGTCCGTGACCAGGTCGATCTGCGGCTTCTGCTCGGCCATCCCGCCGTGCCAGACCTCGACGATGCCCCGGTCGCGGACCATGACGGCCTCGACCCGGCGCTCCGCGTCGATCTTCCAGTAGCCGCTCTCGTTCTCCAGCGGGCGGACCTTCTCGCCCTTGTCGTCCAGCTCCCAGGTGCGCGAGACGTACTCCAGGGTGTCCCGGCCGTCGTGGGAGAAGGTGACCTCCTGGCCGAAGTTGCACTGCTCGCGGTCCGGGAAGTCCGCGACGCCAGCGCCCGCCCAGTCGCCCAGGAGGAACGCGAGGGGGACGAGGTCCGGGTGGAGGTCGGACGGAATCTCGATCATGGGGTGCTCAGACGATCTGTCGAGGGCGTGTGGTCTGCGGTGCGGCCCGGGCTCAGGCCGTACGCGGCCCGGGTCATGGGACGGGAACGGGTCAGCGCTGGCCCTGGTAGAGCTTCTTCACGGTCAGGCCCGTGAACGCCAGGACGCCGACACAGACCAGGACCAGCAGGGCGGTGAAGAATGCCTCAAGCACGGGAGCGCTCCTCGGGGGCTCGGCACGGACGTACGGGCCTGCGGGCGGCCCGCCGACGAGTCTAGTCGGCCCGCGGCGGGGCGGTGCTGTGAGGTGCGCCGCCCCGCCACGGGGCCGGTCGGGGCCGGGCTCCCGGCCCTGGATCTCAGCCCCTGGATCCCAGCCCCTGGATCCCAGCCCCTGGATCCCAGCCCCTGGATCCCAGCCCCTGGATCTCAGCCCAGGAGCTGGGCCTGGAGGATCACCGTCTGCCGGAACGGCACCGCGGGAGCCGTCCCCTTCCGGGACTGGACGATCAGGGCCACGGTGTCGCCGGCGAGCAGGTACGCGTGGCGGGTGTGGACCTCGCCGCGGGGCTTCGGCTCGTCGTACACCTCGAGCTCGACGTTCTCCGGGGCGTTCTCCGGCGGCCAGCTCTCGTCCATCTTCGACTCCGGGGCCTCGGCCAGGGGCAGACCCGGCACCAGGCCCCCGTACAGCACCTCGGCGTGGAGGTCGCCCGCCACGGCGCCGCTGTTGAACCGCAGCAGGTGGACGCTGGTGCGGGTGCCGTCCGGCATGACCCAGCCGCGGGCGGCGACGTGCCGTACGGCGTCGTCCGCCAGCCGCTGCCGCAGCTCGTCGCGGTCGCCCTTCTCGTAGAGGCCGGTGTAGTCCCCGACCGTGACCCAGCCGCCCTTCGACGGGGGAAGCCCGCCGCCCTCGCCGGCCTTCCCGTCCTCCTCGGCCTCCTCGGCCCCCTCGGGCAGGGGGATCAGCAGCTCGCGCAGGTCGGCGTGGTGGACCTCGCCCTCGTTGCCCCGCGCGAACGGGCGCGGGGAGCCGGAGGGGAGGGCGGGCAGGGCGAGCCGCGGATAGTCCCAGCGCCCGTCGCTCTCGGTGGCCAGTCCCGGCACCTCGTGGCGCTCCAGCCGCGTGATGCCGTAGGCGGTGCCAGCGCAGAACACACCGAAGACCGCCACGGCGGCAGTCCAGCGGCCGACGGCCCGCAGGACGCGGGGCGACGGACGGCGGCGCTTCGGCGGCGCGGGGGGACCGGACCGCGCGGCCGGAACGGCTGCGGAGGGAGCGGGCGGCGGAGCAGGCACGGCGGCCGCCCGCGGGTCCTCCGCCGGGCTGGCCGCCGGTACGGGCGAATGCGGCGGGGCGGCGGGTGCGGTCGGCTCCGGCCGGTCTGTCGTGGACTCGGTCATACGTACTCCCCCGGGGACACCAGGTGGTCGAGCTGGTCCTTCAGCAGTTCCGCCGCTTCCTTCTCGGGGAAGGGCTCGACGCCGTCGACCCGGAACGAGACCAGGTACTCGTCCTGGTGGGCGGTGCAGAACATCGCCTCCAGCTCCGAGTCGCCGTCCTCGGGCGGCAGGAAGCACCGGGCGTTCCCGTGGCCCTTGATCTCCGGGCCGTCGCGGAAGACCGACAGGGCGTCGGCCAGCTCGGACTGGAAGGTGCTCAGGTCCTTCACGCCCTTCTCGTTCTTCATGCGCGCGAGCTGGATCTCGGCCGTGAACCGGTTGTCGTAGGGCGTGTACGTGCGCATCACGATGCCCTGGACACGCAGCTTCTCCACGTACTCGCGGTGCCGGCGGCGCTCCTTGCCCGGCAGCCCCTTGCCGCCCTCGCGCAGCAGGGCCTGTGCCTGCCTGCCGCTCAGCTCGGTGTCGTTGCCGAACTCGGAGACGTCCGGGCCGAGCCGGAAGTCCTCGGGGACGGGCAGCAGTTTCCTGCGCAGCTCGCCGTCGGTGCGGCCTTCCCGGAGGTCGGGCGCCGGATCGTCCTCGGAGGGGGTCTTCGAGGGCTTCTTCCAGACCTCCGTGGGGGCCGAGACGTCGGCGCCGTCCACGGTGGCCCTGGTGTAGGCGAGTCCGCCGCCGGCCGTGCCGAGCACCAGGGCGGCGGACAGCAGGGGGACGAGGACGCGGCGGAGCCGGCCCCTCCCGCGCGGACCGGCGTCCTGCGGGCCGTCCGCGGCCGCCGTGGCGGGGGGTGCGTCCGGGCCGGTCCCCGCGCTTGGCGCGGTCCCCGTGTCCGGGCCGGTGGTCCCCGTGTCCGGGGCGGTGGTCCCCGTGTCCGGGGCGGTGGGCGCGGTCGGCGGCTCGGCCGGTGCGTCCGCGGTGCTCCGGTTCTCCTGGTCGCTCACAGCCGCTCCAGTTGCCGCTCGGCCAGGGACCTGATGTCGCGCTCGGCGATCGGCTTGGCGTCGTAGATCCAGATGTCCATCATGATGTCGCCGCGCTGGGCGATGGCCCGGGCCCGGTACATCGGGAGGTAGCCGGGCCTGCGGTCGGGCCGGTCGAAGGTGTAGTAGCGGCCGTTGCCCGACCCCTTCAGCGCGGAGCCTTCGTTGCCCGCGTGACTGTCGAAGGACATGTACGACTGCTGGCTCTCGGCGTGGTCGAGGGCGGACCGGCGCTTCTCCTCGCGGAACTGCACGAGCCTGACGCTCACCGTGCGCCGTGCGCTCGGGCGCCAGGCCGCGGTCGCGATGCGGCGCAGGTTCTCGTCGGCCAGGTAGGTGAACATGCGGCTGGGACTCTCGAACTCCCCGGCGTAGCCGGACAGCGAGAGCCAGCCGTCCGACTCCGACGGCATCTCCGACTCGCGGGCGCCCTCGGGCTTGTCCAGGAGCAGCTTGCGCAGATCGCCGTCCGTGCGCACCCGCCGGTCCTCCTCGGCGGTCAGCGGCTCGGGCCCCTCGCCTTCGGGCAGCGGCTTCTTCGGGTACGACAGCTCCGCCTGGGACAGCGGGGGCAGCGGGGTGGGCGCGCGGTCGGCCTGGGCGGTGTAGCCGCCCGCGAGTCCGCCGACGGTGCCGAGCAGGGCGGCGCAGGCCAGCAGCAGGGCCGTACGGCCGCGGCGGCGCGGCCGGTCCCGGACGGGCGCCGCGGGCGGCGCCTCCGCCGGGAGCGAGGGCGGGACCGGGGGCGGAGGGCCGGCCGGGAGGGCCTGTACGGCCTCGGCTTCCGGCGCGGGCGCGGCCTGGGGTACGTGCGCGGGCTCGGGTACGGACTCGGGAGGTTCCGCCGGTCGCGGCGGGAGCGTGGACATGAAATCTCCTCACACGTTTGTCAGTTCGCTGACAAGGCGGTGGGAGGGAAGGTTGTGCCCGTGCCGATCACGATCGGATTGCGGTAGGCGCCAGGGGCTACCGTGGTCCGCATGGCAGCTGTGTCGAAGAAGCTCGTGATCAAGGTGACGGCCGGGGCGGACGCGCCCGAGCGGTGCTCGCAGGCCTTCACGGTGGCGGCGGTGGCCGTGGCCAGCGGGGTGGAGGTGTCGCTCTGGCTGACCGGGGAGTCGGCGTGGTTCGCGCTGCCGGGCCGGGCGGCGGAGTTCGAACTGCCGCACTCCGCGCCGCTGCCCGAGCTGCTCGACGGCGTCCTGGCGGGCGGGCGGGTCACCCTGTGCACCCAGTGCGCGGCGCGGCGCGGGATCGAGGAGAAGGACGTGATCGAGGGCGTCCGCATCGCCGGGGCCCAGGTGTTCGTCAGCGAGATCACGGGCGAGGGCGTGCAGGCACTCGTCTACTGAACGCCCGCTGGAAGCCTGCCGGACGCCCTCCGGGCGTCCGCGTCCGGACAGGACGGAGGCCGTGCCCCGCACAAGGTGTCCAACCCCGGGGCACGGCCTCCGTACGTCATGCGGCCGCCGGCGGCCGCCGTGCGGCCGTCACGCGGTCACACCGCGATGGGGACCTCCACCAGGCCGCCCTGCTGGGCGACGACGGTGCGGTCCGCGCTGCCGCCCGGGACCAGGGCGCGCACGGTCCAGGTGCCCTCGGCGGCGTAGAAGCGGAACTGGCCGGTGGCGGAGGTGGGGACCTCGGCCGTGAACTCGCCGGTGCTGTCCAGCAGCCGGACGTACCCGGTGACGGGCTCGCCGCCGCGGGTCACCTGGCCCTGGATCGTCGTCTCACCGGGCTTGATGGAGGAGGCGTCGGGGCCGCCTGCCTGTGCTCCGCACATGTCGGGTGCTCTTCCTTCCGGAACGGGGAGTTGGTGTGGCGGTGGAGCGGAGGGGCTCAGGCGCCCTTGCCGTCGCCGAGCTCGATCGGCACGCCGACCAGCGAGCCGTACTCGGTCCAGGAGCCGTCGTAGTTCTTGACGTTCTCCTGGCCCAGCAGCTCGTGCAGGACGAACCAGGTGTGGGCGGAGCGCTCGCCGATGCGGCAGTAGGCGATGGTGTCCTTGGACAGGTCCACACCCGCCTCCTGGTACAGCTCCTTCAGCTCCTCGTCGGACTTGAAGGTGCCGTCGTCGTTGGCCGACTTCGACCACGGGATGTTGCTGGCGGTCGGGACGTGGCCCGGACGCTGCGACTGCTCCTGCGGCAGGTGGGCGGGGGCGAGCAGCTTGCCGCTGAACTCGTCGGGGGAGCGGACGTCCACCAGGTTCAGCTTGCCGATGGCCTCGACGACGTCGTCGCGGAAGGCGCGGATCGACTTGTCCTGCTCCTTGGCCTTGTACTCGGTCTTCGCGCGGGTGGGCACCTCGGAGACCAGCTCGCGGGCGTCCAGCTCCCACTTCTTGCGGCCGCCGTCGAGGAGCTTCACGTCCTGGTGGCCGTAGAGCTTGAAGTACCAGTAGGCGTAGGACGCGAACCAGTTGTTGTTGCCGCCGTAGAGGACGACGGTGTCGTCGTTGGAGATGCCCTTCTCGGACAGCAGCTTCTCGAAGCCCGCCTGGTCGACGAAGTCACGGCGGACCGGGTCCTGGAGGTCGGTCTTCCAGTCGATCCGGACGGCGTTCTTGATGTGGTTCTTGTCGTAGGCCGAGGTGTCCTCGTCCACCTCGACGATGACCACCTTGGGGTCGTCGATGTGGGCCTCGACCCAGTCGGCGTCGACCAGGACGTCACTGCGGCTCATGTCTCTCCTCCGGAGGGCAGGTACTACGGGGTGTGCGGTGCGGTGGACGTGCGTGCGGCGGCGCGGGGCGCCGGCGGGCGCGCACGGGGCTGTACGCCGCGGTGGCGGGGACAGCGGGGCGGTGTGCGGCTGCGGTCCGGGCTGCGAGGGGCGCCGAGGGCCGGCCGTCAGACGACGGCGCGACAGAGCATGGCGGCGACACGGCAAAGATCGACTGCCCGTCGCTTCGTGAGATCCGCCTGTCGCTTCATGGGCCCGATCGTAGGGACGGAGGGGCGGGCGTGTCACCGTAGTTCCAGATGGTGAGAAAGTGATGCCCGAAATGTGAGACGGAGGGGAGGCCGGGGAGCCCCTCCGGACGGATCCGCGGATGCCCGGGAGAGGGGTTCTGCGAGGCGGACGCGGGCGTCTCGGAAAGTGGACGGGCCGGGCGGTCCGCGAGCGGTGCGGTGCCGGCCGGGTGCCGGCCGGGTGCGGCGTCAGCCGGCCAGGTTCACGTCCGATCCGCTCAGGTGCAGCACGACGCCCTCCTCGTCCACCTCCGCCTTCTCCAGCTTCAGCCCCGCGGGAAGGCCGGTGATCTTCAGCTTCCGGTCTATCTGCGCCCGCACGGCGTTCTCGGCCACGGGCAGGTCGGGGAGGTCCTCGGCGTGCAGCGCGACGGTGTCGCCGTCCTCCACCTCGACCGAACTGTGCAGGGTGAGCTCCACGAGGGTCAGGTTCACATCCAGTCTGACCTGGTTCTTCGCGGCCCGCTCCGCGCCGGCGTAGGCGAGGGAGGCGCCCTTCGCGCCCGCCTCGGTCAGGTCCTGGTAGCTGATCCGCGCGCTGCCGGCGGCCCGGTCGGCGACGGCGGAGGAGAAGTTGTCCTCCAGCCGCACGTCGCTGAGGCGCACGTCCACCTCGGTGACGTCCACGTCGCGCCCGCCGACCTGGACCGTCAGCCCGTTCATCGTGGCGTCCACCGACTCCAGCTCCTTGCCCACGACCTGGGTCAGGAAGGGGAAGCCGTGGATCTCCACGGCGGCCCGCTCGTTCAGGCCCCTGGAGCTCTGGACCTTCTCGGCGACCTTGTCCTCGGCCAGGTTCACCGCCAGCCGGTCGGCGCCGACGAACAGACCGCCGAAGAGGACGACGAGTCCCAGCAGGGCTTTCAGTGCGCGCATCGTGGTGGTCCCCCCAGGGTGGCCGGGTGCGGTCGGGTCGGTCGGACTGGTCGCGCCGGTCGGTCCGCGCCGATCGGTCCGGGCTGATCGGTCCCGGCTGATCGGGCTGCTCGGTCAGATCGACGCAGACGGAAGCCGATCGGGTTCCGGCGAGCCTAACCCGTGGTGCCCCGCGACAGGTCGGCACCACGGGCCGCGCGGCCCTACGCCAACGCCCTGCCGAGCAGGTAGACCGCCGGCACGGCGGCGGTCAGCGGCAGCGCCACACCGGCCGTCATGTGGACGAAGCGGGAGGGGAAGTCGTAGCTCGCCACCCGCAGCCCGATCAGTGCGCACACCCCGGCCACCGCCCCCAGCAGCGCGCCGGAGCCGCCCATGGAGGTGAACTCCCCGGCCGCGGCACCCGCGCCCGCGGCGGCCGACAGCGACACGACCACGGAGACCGCCTGCGGCAGCGGCAGCGCCCGGGCGAGCGCGGCGGCCGCCACGGCGAGCGCGCCGACCGTCACCGCGTCGGGCTCGGCGGCCAGGTGGCCGGCGGCGATCACGGTGAGGGCGGTGGAGGTGACCCCGGCCGTCAGGGCGTACAGGCGCTCGTCGGGCGAGGAGTGGTTGCGCAGCTGGAGGACGAGGACGAACAGGACCCACACCCCGAGCGTGCCGATGACGACGGCCGAGGCGTGCTCGGCGCCGAGCGCCAGCAGGGCGACGTCCGCGGTGACGCCCGCCAGGAAGGCCAGGGCGATGCCCTGCCGCGCCGGCCACATGCCGTTGAGCCGGAACCAGCCCGCGGCCGTGACCGCCTGGAGCAGCACCACGGCGACGGCCGCCACCGGGCGGGAGGCCTGGACGGTGGCCGCGAGCAGTACGGCCAGGAGGGCGGTGAGGGCGGCGGGCGCCAGGCCCGGCGCGATGATCGGGCTGCCGGTACGCCGCGGAGCGGCGGAGGGGGCCCCGGCGGCGGAAGCGGCGGCCGGAGCCTCGGCGGTGGCGGTGACCGCCGCGCCGCCCCGCTCGGGGGGCAGTGGCCCGGGACCGGGGTGGTGGGGCGGCGCGGGGACGCCGGGAGCTGTGTACGGGTCCTGGCCCGGGGCCTGACCCGCGGCGGCGTACGGGCCGGGCTGCTGGTACCGGCCGTACTGCTCGTACTGCTCGTACTGGCCGTACGCCTCCTGCCCGCCGTACGCCGGGCCCGCGGGGGCGGCCGGGGAGTCGTGGCCGTGGCCGTGACCGTGGTCGTAGCCGTAGGGGCCGGGCTGCGAGCCGTACGGCTGCCCCGGCGGGTACTGCTGGTCGGTCATCGGGAGCCTCCCGCGAAGGGGGGAAGCACCTCGACGGTGCCGCCCTCGGTCAGTCGGACGAGTCGGTGGTCGCGCTTGCCGACCGGCTCGCCGTCCACCAGGAAGGAGCACAGGCCCAGCACCCGGTCGAAGTCAGGCCGGCCGGCGTGCCGCAGGCGCGCCTCGGCCAGCGCTTCGGCCAGCGTGTGGGCCTCGTATCTCTCCTCGGTGATCCCGGCGGCGGCCTTGGCCGCGGCCCAGTAGCGGATCATGCCGCTCGGCATGGTGTGTCCCTCTCAGCCGTCCGTCGTGCCTCCACCATGATGGCGCGGCGCACGCCCGGCCCGTGCCGTCGCCCAGGAGGCGATCCGCTCCAGCAGCTCCGGGGGCGCGGCGTTCTCGGCGTGTCCGAAGCCGCGCTCGATCCACAGCTCCGTGCACGCCGGGTCGGCGGCTTCGAGCAGCGAGTACGGGTGGTCCAGCGGGAAGTAGGCGTCCCGGTCGCCGTGCACCACCAGCAGCGGGGTCGGGGCGACCAGCGGTGCGGCCTCCACCGGCGACAGCGGCACCGGGTCCCAGTCCCGGTGGTGGACGCGGGTGCGCAGTCCGTAGCGGGAGACCAGGCGCCCGGTGGGGTGCTGGATCGCCCAGTGGACCCGCCGCATGGCCGGGGTGCCCCGGTAGTACCAGCGGGCGGGGGCGCTCACGGCGACGGCCGCATCGGTGTGTGCGTCCGTGCGCCCCCGGTGCATCCTGTGCTCCGAGTCACCTGTGCCGGCCCCGCCGTCCGGCCCGGCACCGTACGCCGTGCCGGCCGGCTCCGCCCGGCAGAGCGCCGCGTGCCGCAGCACCACCGAGCCGCCCATCGAGAAGCCCGCAGTCGCCACCGCGGAGTGCCCCAGCGAACGCGCCCAGCGCACCGCCGCGGCGAGGTCGAGCACCTCCCGGTCGCCGACCGTGGAGCGCCCGCCCGAACGGCCGTGCCCGCGGAAGGAGAACGTGATCACGTCCGCATGCCGGGCGAAGACCTGTGACACTCGTCGCACCGCGGGCCGCTCCAGCGAGCCGGTGAAACCGTGCGCGACGACGATCGCAGGGCCCCGCCCGGCGGCCCGTGCCGCGCCCTCGTCCCGGCCCGCGGAACTCCCGTCGCGGGGCTGGTAGCAGGCGTCCACGCCCACCCCGTCGTCGGTCCGCAGCCGTGTCCGCAGGAGCGTGCGCGAAGGCGCCCGCTCCCCCGTGCGCCCGGCACCCTGGGTGACCGTCCCGCCACGGAAAAGTCCCTCCGCGCCCTCCGCGTCCTCGCTCATGTGGGATATTGTCGATGAAGAGAAGGATCCGGGCAGCGCCGCCCCCGGGTCCTTTCGTGCTTTCGGAGCGCAGTACGAAGCAGTGCCGCCACACGCCCCACGGGGCCGGGGAAGGACTCGACGTCATGAGCTCGCTACTCCTGCTGACCAACGCCCTCCAGCCCTCGACCGAAGTCCTGCCCGCGCTCGGCCTGCTGCTGCACAACGTCCGTGTGGCCCCGGCCGAGGGCCCGGCGCTGGTGGACACCCCCGGCGCCGACGTCGTCCTGATCGACGGCCGCCGCGACCTTCCGCAGGTGCGCTCCCTGTGTCAGCTGCTGCGCTCCACGGGGCCGGGCTGCCCGCTGATCCTGGTGGTCACCGAGGGCGGTCTCGCGGCCGTCACCGCCGAGTGGGGCGTCGACGACGTCCTGCTGGACACCGCGGGGCCTGCCGAGGTCGAGGCCCGGCTGCGGCTGGCCACCGGACGGCGGCAGATCGCCGGCGACGACGGCCCGGCGGAGATCCGCACCGGCGACCTGTCGGTGGACGAGGCCACCTACAGCGCCAAGCTCAAGGGGCGCGTACTGGACCTGACCTTCAAGGAGTTCGAGCTGCTGAAGTACCTGGCGCAGCACCCCGGCCGGGTGTTCACCAGGGCGCAGCTCCTCCAGGAGGTGTGGGGCTACGACTACTTCGGCGGCACCCGGACCGTCGACGTCCACGTACGGCGGCTGCGGGCCAAGCTCGGCCCGGAGCACGAGTCGCTGATCGGGACCGTGCGCAACGTCGGATACCGCTTCGTGCTGCCGGAGAAGAAGGAGCCGACCGCCGAGGAGCGCAAGGCGCGCAAGGACGCCAAGGCGACCGTGGACGCCGCCGAGAGGATGGCGCAGGACGCGGCGCACGGCGTGGCCGGGGACGCGGCCGGGGACGGGCGGAGGACCGCCGCTCGCCGGGGAGGGAACTGAGTCGGCGCGCGTAGACTTCCCGCTGTGGCGAAGGTGACGCGGGACGATGTGGCGAGACTGGCGGGTACGTCGACCGCGGTCGTCAGCTATGTGATAAACGACGGGCCCCGGCCGGTCGCGCCGGCGACCCGCGAGCGCGTGCTCGCGGCGATCAAGGAGCTGGGGTACCGGCCGGACCGGGTCGCGCAGGCGATGGCGTCCCGGCGCACCGACCTGATAGGGCTGATCGTCCCCGACGCCCGGCAGCCGTTCTTCGCGGAGATGGCGCACGCGGTCGAACAGGCCGCCGCCGACCGCGGGAAGATGGTGCTCGTCGGCAACTCCGACTACCTCGACGAGCGCGAGGTGCACTATCTGCGGGCCTTCCTCGGCATGCGCGTCTCGGGCCTGATCCTGATCAGCCAGGGCCCCAGCGAGCGCGCCGCCGCCGAGATAGAGGCGTGGGACGCGCGCGTGGTGCTGCTGCACCGCAGGCCCGAGGCGATCGACGACGTGGCCGTCGTCCTCGACGACGTCGGCGGCGCGCAGATGGTCACCCGCCACCTGCTGGAGCACGGCCACGAGTACGTCGCCTGCCTGGGCGGCGTGGAGTCCACCCCCGCCTACGGGGACCCGGTGACCGACCACGTGGAGGGCTGGCGCCGGGCGATGAAGGAGGCCGGCCGCTCCACCGACGGCCGTCTCTTCCAGGCCCCCTACAACCGCTACGACACCTACCGCGTCGCCCTCGACCTGCTCGCCGGCCCCGACCGGCCGCCCGCGCTGGTGTGCGCCACCGACGACCAGGCCATCGGCGTGCTGCGCGCCGCCCGCGAGCTGGGCCTGGACGTGCCCGGCGAGCTGGCGGTGGCCGGGTTCGACGACGTGAAGGAGGCGGCGCTGACCGATCCGCCGCTGACCACGGTGGGCTCGGACCGCGAGGCGATGGCCCGCGCGGCGGTCGACCTGGTGCTGGACGACGGGGTGCGGGCGACGGGGTCGCGGCGCGAGCGCGTGCGCCAGTTCCCGTCGGGGCTGGTGGTGCGCCGCTCCTGCGGCTGCGGCGGCTAGACGGGAGCAGACGGAGGTCCCGGCCGGTTCCGGTCCGCCGGGCTTCGGTCCGCGGGGCCACGGTCCGCGGGGCTTCGGGGGATCCCGGGGGCGGTTCTTCCCGAGGTCTCAGCCCGCCCTCATGAAGTTCTCATTCCGGGCGCGCACGGTTGTGTGCATGAGCGACCACGAGACGAACCGCGCGTATCCGCTCCGCCCGTCGTACGAGCCCTCCGTTCCGGACCCCGGCCCCACTCCCGAGCCCGCCCCCGGAGCGCACGCCCGGCGGCGGGCGGGCCGCCCCGTCGGGCTGCTGGCCGCCGTGGCCGTCGTGGCCGCCGCGGTCGGCGGCGGCACGGCGACCCTGGCCGGCGAGGCGTTCGGCGGCGGTTCCGCGCCCGCCGCCACCTCCTCCGTCCTCGGAACCAACGCCTCCGACACCGGCACCGGCATCGCCGAGGTCGTCAGGGCCGTCACCCCGAGCGTCGTGGAGATCGCCGCCTCCTCCCGCTCCGGTTCCGCGACCGGATCCGGCGTGGTGATCTCCGGGAAGGGCGAGATCCTCACCAACAACCACGTAGTCTCCGGCGCCACCGGGATCGAGGTCACCTTCTCCGACGGCGGCACCGCCCGCGCCGAGATCGTCGGCACCGAGCCCGGCCTCGACATGGCGCTGATCCGGATCGAGGACGCCGACGGCCTCGACCTCACCCCCGCCGAGCTCGGCGACTCCGACGCCGTCCGCGTCGGCGACCGGGTCATCGCCTTCGGCTCGCCCCAGGGCCTGTCGGGCACGGTCACCAGCGGCATCGTCTCCGCCAAGGACCGCGAGGTCACGGTGGAGAGGGCGGGGGAGGACGCCCGGCCGAGGGACGACCGGACCTGGCCCTTCGAGTTCGACGGCGGCCGGTACAACGGCGAGCTGGGCTCCGAGACCACCACCTACCGGGCGATCCAGACCGACGCCTCACTCAACCCCGGCAACTCCGGCGGACCGCTGGTCGACACGGAGGGCCGCGTGATCGGCGTCAACTCGGCGATCCACAGCAACGCCTCCACCGCCGCCGAGGCGGGCAGCGTCGGCCTGGGCTTCGCCGTACCCGTGAACGACGTGAAGGAGATCCTCGACGACCTGCGCGCCGGCGGATGAGCGGCGGACGAGGTGAGTGCGACACTCCCCCCATGACCACCGCCTCCTCCGCCACGCCCCACCCCGCCCCGCCCGCGCGCGTGCTGGTCGTCGACGACGAGCCGGCCGTAAGGGAGGCCCTGCGCCGCAGCCTGGTCTTCGAGGGCTACGAGGCCGAGCTCGCCGCCGACGGCCTGGAGGCGCTGCGGCAGGTGGAGGCGTACCGCCCCGACCTGGTGATCCTGGACGTGCTGATGCCGCGCATGGACGGGCTGACCGCCGCACGGCGGCTGCGCGCGAACGGGGTGACCGTCCCCGTCCTGATGCTCACCGCCCGGGACACCGTCGGCGACCGCGTCACCGGCCTGGACGCGGGGGCCGACGACTACCTGGTCAAGCCGTTCGAGCTGGACGAGCTGCTGGCCCGCATCCGCGCACTGCTGCGCCGCAGCTCCTACGCCCGCGAGCAGGCCGGCGCCGAGGAGACCGAGGTGCTCTCCTTCGCCGACCTGCGCATGGACCTCACCACGCGCGAGGTGACCCGCGGCGGGCGGCCGGTGGAGCTGACGCGGACGGAGTTCACGCTGCTGGAGATGTTCATGGCCCACCCGCGGCAGGTCCTCACCCGCGAGCAGATCCTCAAGGCCGTCTGGGGCTTCGACTTCGAGCCCTCCTCCAACTCCCTGGACGTGTACGTGATGTACCTGCGCCGCAAGACCGAGGCGGGCGGCGAGCCGCGCCTGGTGCACACCGTGCGCGGCGTCGGCTACGTCCTCCGGGACAACGCGGGCTCCGGCCCCGGCGCGGCACCCGGCCCCGCACCGGGGGAAGCGCGCCCGTGACGTCCCGGCTCAACTCCCTGCCGCTGCGCTCGCGCCTGGCCCTGCTGGTCGCGGTGGCCGTGGCGGTCGCGGTGGCGGCGTGCTCGCTGGCCGCCTGGCTCCTGGTGCGGGAGCAGCTCACCGACTCCCTCGACGACGCGCTGCACGCCAACCGGGTGCCCGACAGCCGGCTCATCGACCTCGTCCGCGCCGGGCGGTGCCGGGCGGTGCCGGAGGAGGAGCGGCTGGACACCCCCAATCCGTTCGACTCCACCGTGCAGCTCGTGGACCGCGACGGCGACAGTTGCATGGCCTTCGGCGAGCGGCCCCTGCCGGTCTCCGCCGCCGATGTGGCCGTCGCCCGCGGCGAGCGCGCGGAGGCCCTGCACACCGTCACCGCGGGGGGCGAGAGGTACCGCGTGCTCACCACCCCCCTGGGCGGCACGGACGCAGCCGTGACGGTGGCCCGCCCGATGGCCGAGGTCGACCAGAGCCTGGACACCCTCGCCCTCGTCCTCGGCCTGGTCGCCGCCACCGGCGTGCTCGGCGCGGCGGGCGCCGGCGTTCTGCTCGCACGCGCCGGCCTGCGCCCGGTGGACCGGCTGACCGACGCGGTCGAGCACGTCGCCCGCACCGAGGACCTGGCCGTCCGCATCCCCGTCGAGGGCGACGACGAGATCGCCCGCCTGTCGCGCTCCTTCAACGCCATGACCGCCGCCCTGGCCACCTCCCGGGACCTCCAGCAGCAGTTGATCGCCGACGCCGGGCACGAGCTGCGCACCCCGCTGACCTCGCTGCGCACCAACATCGACCTGCTGGTGCGCAGCGAGCAGGCCGGCCGCCCGCTGCCGCCGGAGGACCGCCGGGAACTGCTGGAGTCGGTACGCGCCCAGATCGGCGAACTGGCCTCCCTCATCGGCGACCTCCAGGAGCTGTCCCGGCCCGACGCGGCGCCCGCCGGCGGGCCGGTGGAGATCACCGGACTGCACGAGACCGCCGAACGCGCCGTGGAGCGCGCCCGGCTGCGCGGCTCGGACATCACCATCACCCGCGACCTGGCCCCCTGGTACGTACGGGCCGAACCGGCCGCGCTGGAGCGGGCGGTGGTCAACCTGCTGGACAACGCGGTGAAGTTCTCCCCGCCCGGCGGGACGATCGACGTACGCCTCGACGGATCCACCGGCACCCTGCGCGTACGCGACCGCGGCCCCGGCATCCCCGAGGACGAACTCCCCTACGTCTTCGACCGCTTCTGGCGCTCGCCGTCCGCCCGCAGCCTCCCCGGCTCGGGCCTGGGCCTGTCCATCGTGGCCCGCACGGTCCGCCGCAGCGGCGGCGAGATCGCCCTCCGCCCGGCCCCGGGCGGCGGCACGGAGGCCGTCCTGCGCCTCCCGGGCGCACCCGCGCCCCCGCCGGACCCCGTGCCCTGACCGACGGGGCCGGAGGCCCGGCGGAGGCCGCGTCACGCGGTGGCGGGCCGGCCGGAGGCGGCGGCAGCGGCGGGGGCGGTCAGGACACAGGTGAACACGGTGTCCCCGCCCTGGCGGCCCGTCACCTCGACTCCGTGGCTCCCGCCGTCCGGGTCCGCCACGGGTTCCACCTCGACGGTGCAGGGCTCGTCCAGTTCGACGTAGCGGTGGAAGAGGGCCGACGCGGAGGTGGGCCCGGTGCGGTGGGAGAGGAAGTGGCCGTGGGCCGCCTGGTAGGCGGCTTCGAGCAGCACCATGCCGGGGACGTGGTCGGTGCTGTGGTCGAAGAGGACGGGGTTGCGGGGGTCCGGGCTCAGCAGCCAGTGCTCCGGGCGGCTGGTGGGGGCGAGCACCACGTTCACGGGGTCGAGGCGGCCGACGAGGTGGGGGGCGACGGTGGACGGCCGCTCACGGAGACCGCCGATGCCGGCGGTGTCCCTGCCGCCCCGCATGCGGCGGTACGTCTCGGGAGGGATGCAGGTGAACTCTCCCCCGCCGATGGCCACGGTCCGGCCCTCCCGGCGGATGGTGATCGACATGCGGAGCCGCACGCGCCGGGAGCCGCGCCGGTGGACCTCCGCGGTGGCCTCCAGCGTGAGGTCGGTGGGGGCCAAGCCTATGCGGCAGTGCTCGCGGTCGACCGTGAAGTCCAGGTGGTGCAGGAGGAAGGCGTGCCCGAGCGGGACGCCGAACTCGCTGTGGGCGAGGTACAGCCCGGCCTGGCGTATGGTCTCGGCGGCCAGCAGCGGGTGGTGCAGGGTGCCGTCCTCGACGGTGAAGAGGGTGTGGGCCCGGGGCCACTGGCCGGTCAGGGAGAAGTGCTTGTCGTCCAGCCGGGTGGCGCGGCCGGTCAGGAAGACCTCGGCCACCGCCCTGCGGTGGACGAACTCCCGCGGAACGGTGGTGGTCGTCTCCGGAGGGGTCGGCTCGGGCCTCCGGAGCGGCGGGCGGTGGGAGGGGACCGAGATCGTCATTTCGCTCATGGACATCTCCAGATGAGGGCGAGAGACGCGGAGAGATGGCGGTCAGACTCGACAGTTAATAAGATACAAACTGGACGGTTTTTTCAAGGGAGTTCTGTGGTCCGCCTGCCGACCGAGGCGGCCGGGCCGCCTCACCGTGCGGCGGGCGGCCCGTACTCCGACCATTCCGAGGGGAGCTGGAACTTTGAGAAGCCGGATCCGCCCTGTGGTGCTCGACCCCTCCGGCCGTGACGTGCTCGGTGAGGCCGACCGTCTGCGGCGCATGGGCCCCGTCGTGCCCGTGGAGCTCCCCGGAGGTGTGAGGGCCTGGTCGGTCACCAGCCACGAGCTGGTGAGGCGGCTGATGCTCGATCCCAGGGTCTCCAAGGACGCCCACCGCCACTGGCCCGCCTGGACCGGGGGCGAGGTGGACGACAGCTGGCCCCTGGCCATGTGGGTCTCGGTCGAGAACATGCTCACGGCCTACGGCGAGGACCACAGGCGCCTGCGGCGGCTGGTGGCCGGAGCGTTCACCGCGCGCCGTACGGCCGGACTGCGGCCGCGCGTCGAGGAGATCACCGCGGAACTGCTCGACGGGATCGCCGCGGCGCCCCGGGGCCGGCCGGTCGACCTGCGCGAGGAGTTCGCCCTGCGGCTGCCGGTCCGGGTGATCTTCGAGCTGCTGGGCGTCTCCGGCGCCGACCACGGCGGCCTGCGCCACCTCGTCGACAACCTGCTCAGGACCTCGGCGACCCCGCAGGAGGCGGCGGCCAACCAGCGGAAGCTGTACGCCGAGCTCTCCGCCCTCGTCGCCCGGCGGCGCGCGGCTCCCGGCCCGGACCTGATCAGCGCCCTGATCGACGCGTGCGACGAGGGCGGGGGGCTCAGCGGGAAGGAGCTCGTCGACACGGTCCTGCTGATCGTCGGCGCGGGGTACGAGACGACCGCGAACCTGCTCGAGCAGGCGGTCTTCTCGCTGCTCACCCACCCCGGTCAGCTCGAACTCGTCCGCTCCGGCCGCGCCTCCTGGGAGGACGTGATCGACGAGACGCTCCGCTCCCGCCCGCCCATAGCCAACATCCCGCTGCGCTTCGCGGTGGAGGACATCGAGGTGGGGGACACCCTGATCGCGAAGGGCGATCCGATCGTCATGGGCCTGGCGGCCGCGGGACGGGACCCCGATGTGCACGGGGCGGACGCCGGGGAATTCGACGTCACCCGCCCCACCCGGGCCGACCACCCGGCCTTCGGCCACGGCGTCCACCACTGCCCCGGGCGTCCGCTCGCCCGGCTGGAGGCCGGCATCGCGCTGCCCGCGCTCTTCGACCGGTTCCCGCGGATGGCCCTGGCCGTGCCGCCCGGCGGAATCCCGCCGCTGGAGTCGTTCATCTCCAACGGCCACCGCACGCTGCCGGTCCTGCTGCACCGGGAGGAGGAGCTGTGAGCCGCCGCACGGGGGGTCTCCGAGGGGCGGCGCAGGTAAGATACGTCTCGTTCGGTTTTGTTTCACCGGCGGCACACCCCCGTCCTCCCGAAGGGCCGTGGTCGCGTACGCCGCCGGGACGGCCGGGGCGCAGGCAGCACCACCGGCGGGAGGACGCTGATGGCACGGCAGGAACGCGGGATCCGGACTCGCAGGGAAGTACTGGAGGCGGCGGCGGAGGTGTTCGCCGAGCGTGGCTACGCCGCGGCCACCATCTCCGAGATCCTCTCGCGGGCGGGGGTGACCAAGGGGGCGCTGTACTTCCACTTCGCCTCGAAGGAGGAGCTGCTGCGCGGGGTGCTCGAGGAGCAGTTCACGGAGAAGGACATCGTGCCGCGGGAGTCCAAGCTCCAGGAGTGGGTGGACGTGGGCATGGCGCTGGCGCACCGCCTGCCCCGCGAGCCGCTGCTGCGGGCCGGTGCCCGGCTGATGTCGGACCCGAAGCTGCAGGAGCTGTTCGGCAGGGGCCCGCAGGTCTCGTGGGTCGGGCTGACGCACCGGCTGCTGGCCCAGGCCGGGGAGCGGGGCGAGCTGCTGCCGCACGTGGTGCCGGGGGAGACGGCGCAGTTCGTCGTCAACGCCTGGAACGGGGTGCAGCTGGGCTCGCAGATAGCCGCGGACTGGACGGACCTGGAGAAGCAGGTGTCGGTGCTCTTCCGGCACGTGCTGCCGGCCGTCGCGGTGCCCGGGGTGCTGCTCCGGATCGACACCGCCCCCGACCGCGGGGAGCGGGTGGTCGCCGAGGTCGAGAGGCTGCCGGCACCCGCGTGACCGGTGCGGGCGGGACGGCGGGCGGGGGAGGCGGCCGGTGATCCTGCTCACCGGAGCGAGCGGCACGGTCGGCCGGGAGACGGCCCGGCTGCTCACCGCGGACGGACACCGCGTACGGCTGCTGACCCGCGACCCCGCGCGCCTGCCGGAACCGGGCCCCCTGGCCGAGACGGCGGTGGGCGACTTCGGCGACCCCGGGGCGGTGCGGGCGGCGATGTCCGGCGTCCGCGCGGTGCTGGTCGTCACCAGCGACCCGCTGAACCCCGGGCACGACGCCGCGCTTGTGCGCGCGGCCCGGCAGGCGGGAGTGCGGCGCCTGGTCAAGCTCTCCGCGCTCGCGGTCACCGACCCGGAGGCCGACGACCTGATCACCCGCTGGCAGCGGGA
The DNA here is from genome assembly GCF_046614825.1 of Streptomyces nanhaiensis. Lineage (NCBI taxonomy): Bacteria > Bacillati > Actinomycetota > Actinomycetes > Kitasatosporales > Streptomycetaceae > Streptomyces > Streptomyces nanhaiensis. The sequence goes on along the minus strand of NZ_JBKJFM010000012.1, from coordinate 37,425 downwards.
GGCGGAGGAGACCGTGCGCGCCTCCGGGCTGGAGTACACCCTGCTGCGGCCGCGCGCGTTCATGTCCAACACCCTCGCGTGGGCCGCGGACGTCAGACGCTCGGGCACGGTCCGCCTCTGGCCGGCCGACGCCCCCTCGGCGTGCGTGGACCCGCTGGACGTCGCCGCGGTCGCGGCCCGGGCGCTGACCGGGCCCGGACACGCCGGACGCGCCTACGCGCTGACCGGGCCGCGGCCCCTGACCGCCCGGCAGCAGGTCCAGGTCCTCGCCCGTGAGCTGGGACGTCCCCTGACCGTCGAGGAGTCGTCGCGGGAGGAGCTGCTGCGGCGGTTGCGCGGACGGTTTCCGGAGCCCCTGGCCGAGGCGCTGGCCGAGATGGCGGCACGGAGACTGGGAGGGGCCGGCGCCCGGGTGGACCCGACCGTGGAGCGGTTGCTGGGAAGGCCCGCGCGAAGCTACCGGCAGTGGGTCCGTGAGCACTCCTCGTCGTTCCTCTGACCGCCGCCGTGGCCGTCCCCGCGCCCGGAGGGAGGGAGATCGCCGTCGGCGTGCAGGCGCCGGGCGCAGCCCTCCTCGGCCAGGGAGGGCAGGATCATCCCCCAGACCTGGGTGAGCCACTCGCGGGGGGACTCCTCGTGCCGCTGCGCGTCGTAGGCGTCGCGCACCAGTGCCAGGGCGAGCCGGACGACGGTCCTGACCACGAGGCCGGAGCGCAGGCTGCGGTCGGCCGCGGCGTGCTGGACGGCGTCACGGAAGACGTCGCACCAGACGGCCATGCAGTGCACCGCCGGGTCGTGCGGGGTGCCGCGCTCCACGGCCAGACGCATGCTCGCGCGGGTCACGGGGTCCTCGGCGAGCTGCTCGGCCGCCGAGTGGGTCATGTCGATGACGGTCTGGAGTGCGGGGACGTTCCGCCCCTTCAACGCCTCCAGCCGGGCGCGCGAGGAGGCGCAGGCCAGGATCTGGACGTTGTCGGCCAGGGCCGACTTGCTGGAGAAGTGGAAGGAGAGCGCGCCCCGGCTGACGGAGGCCGCCTCGCTGATCCCCGCCAGCGTGGTGCGGTCGTAGCCGAGGCGGTCGAAGACGGTGGCGGCGGCCATGAGCAGAGCCTTCCTGGTGCGCTCCGCCCTCTCCTGCATGAGGTCTACCTCCGCTTCCGGTGTGCCCGTGCGGTGCTCACCCAAGGTTGCGGCGAGCCACCACAGCGTAAAAACAGCGCGTTTGGTATGTCAACTTCGCCGACAACCCCAGGTGGAGTTCGCCGACGCGGTGAAGTTGGCATATGATCTTGGAATTTCCTCTTGAAAAACCGTCTGGGCGGTTTGGTAATGTGTCGGGGTGTCGCCGCAGACGGGCTCCCGATCGCACACCAGTGCCCATGGGGCGAGTGGGCGGGCCGCCGGTCCGCCGACTGCCCGTCCCCGGGGATCGAACAGGGGGATAGCCATGCATGTACTCGTAGTCGAGGACGAGGCGGGCGTCGCCGAGTCCCTGATCCGCGGCCTCCGCCGTCATGGTTACGAAGCGTTCGGTGCCGACACCGGAGCCCGCGCGCTGGAGGCCTACCGCAGCGCGGACCTGGTGCTGCTGGACCTCGACCTGCCGGACATGGACGGGCTGGACGTGTGCCGCCGCATCCGCTCCGCGTCCGACACCCCGATCATCGCCTTCACCGACCGCGCGACCGAACTCGACCGGGTGCTGGGGCTCCAGGCGGGCTCGGACGACTGCCTGGGCAAGCCGTTCGGCTTACGGGAGCTGATGGCCCGGATGGACGCGGTCATGCGGCGCGCCCGGCCGCGGGAGCGGACCGAGGGGCGCTGCATCTCCCACGGGCCGCTGCGGATCGACGCGGCCGCCCGGGAGGTCCGGCTCGACGGAAGGCTCATCGAGGTCACCCGCAAGGAGTTCGACCTCCTGTACCACCTCGCCTCCCATCCCGGCATGGTCATCTCGCGCGCGCAGTTGATGGCCGAGATATGGGGCGACCCGGTCGGCCCGCATCTCGGCACCCGGGCGAGCCGCACCATCGACACGCATGTGAGCACCCTGCGCAGCAAGCTCGGCAACAGGGACTGGATCCGCACCGTGCGAGGGGTCGGCTTCCGGTTCGGCCACGGATGAGGGGCCGCCGCGCCGGGGAGGACTGAAGAACGCCGGAGGGCGGTGCCGTGAGGCACCGCCCTCCGGCGTGGCCGGGGCCGTGCGCAGGATCACCTCCCGGACCCCGCACGGCCCCGGAGGGCCTCGCGCACCTCGGCCTCGTCGTAGTACGTACGGCCGCCGCGGCGGTGGCGGGACCAGCGCCGCTCACTGGCCAGGCGGTAGACGCTGCCGGACGGCACGCCCCACAGCCTGGAGATCTCGTCGGCGGTCAGCCAGGCCGTCCGGCCCGCCGGAGGCCCCGGCCGGCCGCGGCGCACGTGCCTTCCCAGGCGGGTCCACTCGCTCCCGGCCCACCGGTGGTCCGGATGGGCGTCGCAGCGGATCTCCGCCCTCGCCTCCGGTGCCTCCGGCCTGAGCGTGGCGACGAGCGTCCCGCGGCAGTCCGGCTCCGCGCAGCGGCCGACGCGCACCCGGCGCACCGGATCGGGGTCGGCCAGGCGGCCCGCCCGGCGGACCAGCCGCGCGACCTCCTCGGTGAGGTCGCCCACCGCGCAGTGGGCGGACAGCCAGCCCAGATGCCGGGTCAGGAACGCGGCCAGGTCGGGCACCGCGCGCCGCGGCGGTGCCGTCCCGCGCTCCTCGGCGACCAGCGAAGCCCAGGAACCGAGGACTCCGAGCATGGCCGAACGGACCTCGAAGGCCGCGGTGTTGAAGGGCATGCCGGGCAGGTGCCCCCCGGAGGTCCGCTCCCGCGGCCCGGTGCGGCCGCCGCCCAGGACGCGGCCGCAGGCGTCGTACAGCCGGGGGATCCGGCGCAGGTCCGCGGCGAGCCGGTCGTGGCACACCGCGCACAGCCGTCCGCCGGCCGGGGTCCGCCGCCCCGCCGTCCCGTTCCCGCCGCGGGAGCGGCACCCGGCGCCCACGCAGAGATCGACCTTCTCCACCGTTCTCCCTCTCCTTCGCGGTTCCTCGGACTCCCGGTTCTCCTTGGAACCGGTGCGTGTCCCGTGGACACGCGAACACTAGGAGCGCGGTGGCGGCCGGGCCCAGTGGCGTCACAGATATTTGTATTTCTCTTGAATGCGCGGAGACTGCGGCGATCCGGGCCGGATTCCGTGGACCAAGGTGTTTTCCTCCGGTCTTTCGCGCGGCCCGCCACCGGTTCACCGAAGGGCCGCAGAGCCTGCGCCGGGAGGCTTGTCGGTGCCTGCCGGCCGAGGAACTCCGCATTGCTCGACGGGAATCCCGGAACGATCAATTCCGTTCTCCTGCGGAGGAGGAAGCGGCCCGTCATCACGCACCCGATCAGGTGTGACCTGCGGCACAGTGAGGGTCGGCATCCTGCCGTTTAACTTTTCCCTGACGTTCTTCTGTGTTTCTTTTGAAGAGATCGGCTTGACTCGGGAAGGCGCCGCGAAGAAACTCCTGAATAGCCTCCGGTGAGTTGCGCGCAAGCCCCACCCGTTGAACTCCCGACGCTTACTGGGCGGTCCGCGGGAGTTCCGGACGAATCCCGCGGTCATTCCCCCGCCGCTCTCCCGGCTATTCGCCCGAGTGGCGCCGGCGGCCTTCCGGCGAGGCTCCCCCGCACCTTCCGGGAACCGCGCCGGACCCCGTTCCGCGTGGCCTTCCCCGCCCGGCAGCCCTCCACTCCCCGGACGCTCAGCGTCGAGGTCCTGCCCGTTCCGAACCCATCGAGGAGAGGCACATGGATGCTTCGGTCATCGTCGCCGGCGCCGGCCCGGCCGGACTCATGCTCGCCGCCGAACTGCGTATCGCGGGGGCCGACGTCATCGTCGTCGAGCGCCTCCCCGAACGCACCGGTGAGTCCCGGGGCCTGGGCTTCACCGCCCGCACCATGGAGGTCTTCGACCAGCGGGGCCTGCTGCCGCGCTTCGGCGAGGTGGAGACCAGCAACGTGGGGCACTTCGGCGGCCTTCCGGTGGACTTCGGGGTCCTGGAGGGCGCCCACCAGGCGGCCAAGACCATTCCGCAGTCGGTGACCGAGACCATCCTCGAGCAGTGGGCGGCCGAACTCGGCGCGGACATCCGCCGCGAGCACGAACTGCTCTCCCTGCGCGAGGACGGCGAGGGCGTGGAGATCGAGGTCAGCACACCCGAGGGGAGGCGGACACTGCGCGCCTCCTACCTCGTGGGCTGCGACGGCGGGCGCAGCACGGTCCGCAAGGCCGCCGGCTTCGACTTCCCCGGCACCGCGGCCACGATGGAGATGTACCTCGCCGACCTCCGCGGCGTCGAACTCGAACCGCGCATGATCGGCGAGACCGTGCCCGGCGGCATGGTGATGGTCGGCCCCCTCCCCGGCGGCATCACCCGGATCATCGTCTGCGAGCGGGGCAACCCGCCCCAGCGGCGCACCGAGCCGCCCGCCTTCCAGGAGGTCGCCGACGCCTGGAAGCGGCTCACCGGCATCGACATCTCGCACGCCGAGCCGGTGTGGGTCAGCGCCTTCGGCGACGCCACCCGCCAGGTCACCGAGTACCGCCGCGGCCGGGTCCTCCTCGCCGGCGACGCCGCGCACATCCACCTCCCGGCCGGCGGCCAGGGAATGAACACCAGCATCCAGGACTCGGTCAACCTGGGCTGGAAACTGGGGGCCGTCGTCCGCGGCACCGCGCCGGAGACGCTGCTGGACACCTACCACGGCGAGCGCCACCCGGTGGGGCGGCGCCTGCTGATGAACACCCGGGCCCAGGGCCTGCTGTTCCTCAGCGGCGAGGAGATGCAGCCGCTGCGCGAGGTGTTCTCCGAGCTGATCCGGTACGAGGAGGTCAGCCGCCACCTGGCCGCCATGGTCAGTGGGCTGGAGATCCACTACGACGTCGGCAGCGGCACCCACCCCCTGCTGGGCCTGCGGATGCCCCGCCTGGAACTGTCCGCGGACGGCCGCCGCACCAGCAGCACCGAACTGCTGCACCGGGGACGCGGCGTGCTGCTCGACCTGGAGGACAACGCCGTACTGCGCCGCCGGGCCGCGGGGTGGACCGACCGGATCGAGGTCGTGACCGCCGCTCCGGCCGGCGCCGCTCCCGGCGGTCCCCTGGAGGGCACCGCGGCGGTGCTGGTGCGCCCCGACGGCCATGTCGCCTGGGCCGCCCCCGGCAGCCACCACGACCTGCCCACGGCCCTGGAGCGCTGGTTCGGACCCGCCCGGTGAGCCGCCGCACGCGCACCTCCCGGACCTCGTCCCACCAGGCCCTCCACGCCTGACAAGGAGAAGGGAAACAATGCACAGCACGCTGATCGTGGCCCGCATGGAGCCGGGCTCGGCCCAGGACGTGGCCCGGCTCTTCGCGGATTTCGACGCCACCGACATGCCGCACCGCATGGGGACCCGGCGCCGCCAGCTCTTCTCGTACCGGGGGCTGTACTTCCACCTCCAGGACTTCGACTCCGAGGACGGCGGCGAGCGGATCGAGAAGGCCAGGACGGACCCGCGGTTCGTCGGCATCAGCGAGGACCTCAAGCCGTTCATCACGGCCTACGACCCGGCCACCTGGCGCTCCCCGTCCGACGCGATGGCCGAGCGCTTCTACCACTGGAGCACGCTGTGACCGGGCGGCGCGTGGTGATCACCGGCATCGGCGTCACCGCCCCCGGCGGGGTGGGCACCAAGAACTTCTGGCACCTGCTCTCCGAGGGCCGGACGGCGACGCGCCGGATCAGCTTCTTCGACCCCTCCCCCTTCCGCTCCCAGGTCGCGGCCGAGATCGACTTCGACCCCGGCCTGCACGGGCTGAGCCCCCAGGAGGTCCGGCGCATGGACCGGGCCGCGCAGCTCGCCGTGGTCACCGCCCGGGAGGCGGTGGAGGACAGCGGGGTGGAACTCGGCGACGCCGACCCCCACCGCGTCGGGGTGACCATCGGCAGCGCGGTCGGCGCGACCACCGGCCTCGACTGGGAGTACCGCGCCGTCAGCGACGGCGGACGGCTGGACCTGGTCGACCACGCCTACGCGGTGCCGCACCTGTACAACTACTTCGTCCCCAGCTCCTTCTCGGCCGAGGTCGCCTGGGCGGTGGGCGCGGAGGGGCCCAACACGGTGGTCTCCACCGGCTGTACCTCCGGACTCGACGCGGTCGGGTACGCCACCGAGCTGATCCGCGAGGGCACCGCCGACGTGATGGTCGCGGGCGCCACCGACGCCCCGATCTCGCCGATCACCGTGGCCTGCTTCGACGCGATCAAGGCGACCACGCCGCGCAACGACGACCCCGAGCACGCCTCCCGCCCCTTCGACGGCACCCGCAACGGCTTCGTCCTGGGCGAGGGCTCGGCCGTCTTCGTGCTGGAGGAGCTGGAGAGCGCCCGGCGGCGCGGGGCCCACGTGTACGCCGAGATCGCGGGCTACGCCTCCCGGTGCAACGCCTTCCACATGACCGGACTGCGCCCCGACGGGCGGGAGATGGCCGAGGCCATCCGCGTCGCCCTGGACGAGGCCCGGCTCGCACCCGAGGACATCGACTACGTCAACGCGCACGGCTCGGGAACCAAGCAGAACGACCGGCACGAGACCGCCGCCTTCAAGAAGAGCCTGGGAGAGCACGCGTACGCCGTTCCCGTCAGCTCCATCAAGTCGATGGTCGGACACTCGCTGGGCGCGATCGGCTCGATCGAGATCGCCGCCTGCGCGCTGGCCATGGAGTACGGCGTCGTGCCCCCCACGGCCAACCTGCACACCCCCGACCCCGAGTGCGACCTCGACTACGTGCCCCTGACCGCGCGGGACTGGAAGACCGACGCCGTGCTGTCGGTGGGCAGCGGCTTCGGCGGATTCCAGAGCGCGATGGTGCTCGCCCGACCCGAGAGGAGTGGCGCATGACCGGCAGCGCGTCCGGGGCCGGCGCCCGCAGGACCGTCGTCACCGGCCTGGGCATCGCGGCCCCCACCGGCCTGGGCGTGGAGAACTACTGGAACGCGACCCGCGAGGGCGTGCACGGGATCGGCCGCCTGACCCGGTTCGACCCCTCGCGGTACCCGGCCCGGCTCGCCGGTGAGATCCGCGACTTCGTCGCAGAGGAGCACCTGCCCGGCCGGCTGATCCCGCAGACCGACCGGATGACCCGGATCGCCCTGGTGAGCGCCGACTGCGCCTTCGCCGACGCGGGCGTACAGCCGAGCGACCTGCCCGAGTACGAGATGGGCGTGGTCACCGCCAGTTCCTCGGGCGGCTTCGAGTTCGGCCAGGGCGAGCTGCGGAACCTGTGGAGCAAGGGCGGCCAGTACGTCAGCGCGTACCAGTCCTTCGCCTGGTTCTACGCTGTCAACAGCGGTCAGATCTCCATCCGCAACGGGATGCGCGGCCCCAGCGGGGTGGTCGTCAGCGACCAGGCCGGCGGCCTCGACGCGATCGCCCAGGCCCGCCGCCAGATCCGCAGGGGCACCCGGCTGATCGTCTCCGGCGGCATCGACGCCTCGCTCTGCCCCTGGGGCTGGGTCGCCATGCTCGCCGGCGGGCGGCTGAGCACCCGCGAGGACCCCGAGCGGGCCTACCTGCCCTTCGACGCCGACGCGTGCGGGCACGTGCCCGGCGAGGGCGGGGCGCTGCTGGTCGTGGAGGACGCCGAGAGCGCCCTGGAGCGCCGGGCGCCCCGGATCTACGGCGAGATCGCCGGATACGGCTCCACCTTCGACCCCCGTCCCGGCGGCGGGCGGTCGCGGGGGCCGGGGCTGCAGAAGGCGATCGAACTGGCGCTGGAGGACGCGGGCGCGCAGCCCGGGGAGATCGGCGCCGTCTTCGCCGACGCCGCCGCCGTCCCCGAGCTCGACCGCGTCGAGGCGGAGGCCCTCACCAAGGTCTTCGGACCGCGCGGCGTCCCGGTCACCGCCCCCAAGACGACGACCGGACGGCTGTACTCCGGCGCCGCCTCGCTGGACGTGGCCACCGCCCTGCTGGCGATACGCGACGGGGTCATCCCTCCGACCCCCCACGTCACGCTCGCCGACGCGTACGACATCGACCTGGTCACCGCGGAGGAGCGGCCGGCCGAGGGGCTGCGCTCGGCCCTGGTGCTGGCCCGCGGCCACGGCGGCTTCAACTCCGCGCTGATCGTGCGGGCTTTCGACCGCTGACGTCGGCAAGCCCACCACCGCAACCACACGAGAGGAAGAACATGGCTGCTACGCGTTTCACCGTCGAGGACCTCAGGAGGATCCTGCGCGAGGGGGCCGGCGCCGACGAGAGCGTCGACCTCGACGGCGACATCCTGGACACCGACTTCGAGGAACTCGGCTACGAATCGCTCGCCCTGCTGGAGACCGGCGGCCGCATCGAGCGGGAGTACGGCATCAGGCTCGACGACTCCGCGCTGACCGACGCGCGCACGCCGCGCGCCCTGATAGAGCTCGTCAACAGCCAGCTGGCGCCCGCGCCGGTCGCCTGAGGCCGCGACCCGACCCCTCCCCCTCCGGTGTGCGCACCGCCCCACCCGTCGGTGCGCACCCACCGCTGCCGCCGCGCCGCACCGGCGCGGCGGCAGCGCCCTGAGCGCCCTGAGCGCCCGGGCTTTCCCAACGACCGCCCCGAACAGCCCTCCCGGAAGGAAGACATGACACAGCAGGAACCGAGGGTCGCCGTCGTCACCGGTGCCACCAGCGGCATCGGACTTGCCACCGCGCGGCTGCTGGCCCGCCGCGACCACCGGGTGTTCGTCTGCGCCCGCAGCGAGCAGAACGTCACCGAAACCGTCAAGGAGCTCCAGGCCGAGGGCCTGGACGTGGACGGAGCCCCGTGCGACGTCCGCTCCGCGCAGGATGTCCGGGACTTCGTGCGGGCGGCCGTGGACCGGTACGGCACGGTGGACGTGCTGGTGAACAACGCCGGCCGCTCCGGCGGCGGGGTCACCGCCGACATACCCGACGAACTGTGGTTCGACGTCATCGACACCAACCTCAACAGCGTCTTCCGGATGACGCGCGAGGTGCTGAACACCGGCGGCATGCGGAGGAAGGACCGCGGCCGCATCATCAACATCGCCTCCACCGCGGGAAAGCAGGGCGTCGTGCTGGGCGCCCCCTACTCGGCCTCCAAGCACGGCGTCGTCGGCTTCACCAAGGCCCTGGGCAACGAGCTCGCCCCGACCGGGATCACCGTCAACGCCGTGTGCCCCGGCTACGTGGAGACCCCGATGGCCCAGCGGGTCCGCAAGGGCTACGCCGAGGCGTACGACACCACCGAGGAGAAGATCCTGGAGAAGTTCCAGGCCAAGATCCCGCTCGGCCGCTACTCCACGCCCGAGGAGGTCGCCGGGCTCGTCGGCTACCTGGCCTCCGACACGGCCGCGTCCATCACCGCCCAGGCGCTGAACGTCTGCGGCGGGCTCGGCAACTTCTGACCGCGGGCCCGGCCCGCTGACCCGAACCGGAGAGGGGAGAGCACACCATGACCCGCGAGGTCGAGCACGAGATCACGATCGGGGCCCCGGCGGCCGAGGTGTACCGGCTGATCGCCGAGGTGGAGAACTGGCCCCGGATCTTCCCCCCGACCGTCCACGTCGACCGCGTCGGGAACGGCCCGGCCGGCGGTCCGGCCGATGACGCGGACGGCGTGACCGAGGAGCGCATCCGCATCTGGGCCACCGCCAACGGCGAGGCCAAGAGCTGGACTTCCCGCCGCACCCTGGACCCGCGGGCGCGGACCGTCACCTTCCGCCAGGAGGTCTCCGCGCCTCCGGTGGCGTCCATGGGCGGCACGTGGATCATCGAGCCGCTCGACGCGGCCTCCTGCCGCGTGCGGCTGCTGCACGACTACCGGGCAGTCGGCGACGATCCGGAGAAGCTGGAGTGGATCGACCGGGCGGTGGACCGCAACAGCCGCTCGGAGCTGGCCGCGCTGAAGAGGAACGTGGAACTGGCGACCGGCGCGGCCGAGCTGTCCCTGTCCTTCCAGGACAGCGTCGAGATCAACGGATCCGCCAAGGACGCCTACGACTTCGTCAACGAGGCCGGCCTGTGGAAGGAGCGGCTGCCGCACGTGGCCGAGGTCTCGCTGACCGAGGACTCCCCGGGCCTGCAGGTGCTGCGGATGGACACCATCGCCAAGGACGGCTCGACCCACACCACCGAGTCCGTCCGGGTCTGCTTCCCGCACCACAGGATCGTCTACAAGCAGACCACCCTCCCGGCGCTGATGGCACTGCACACCGGCTACTGGCTGTTCGAGGAGGGCCCCTCCGGCGTCACCACCGCCACCTCCCAGCACACGGTGGTCCTCAACACCGCCAACATCGCGAAGGTGCTGGGCGAGGACGCCGGGGTGCTGGAGGCGCGCGACTTCGTCCGCAGCGCGCTGAGCACCAACAGCCGGGCCACCCTTGGCTACGCCAAGGAGTACGCGGAAGCGCGGCGCTGAGCGGTGTCCACCCGGTTCGACACCGCGCTGGACACCGATGTCGTGGTCGTCGGGGCCGGGCCCGTGGGCCTGCTGCTCGCCTTCGAGCTGCGCACCGGCGGGGCCCGGGTGACCGTGCTGGAACAGCTCGCCGAGCCGACCACCGAGTCCCGGGCGTCCACCCTGCACGCCCGGACCATGGAACTGCTCGCCGAACGGGGCCTGCTGGAGGAACTGGGGCCGCCCGCCCCCGGCGGCCCCGGGCACTTCGGCGGCATTCCGCTGGACCTGACCGCGGCCGATCCCGGCCACCCGTACGCCGGGCAGTGGAAGGTGCCGCAGACCCGTGTCGAGGCGGTCCTGCGGCGGCGGGCCGGCGCACTCGGCGCCGAAACGCGGCGCGGCCACCGGGTGACCGGGCTCGCCGACCGGGGGAGCCACGTCGAGGTCGAGGCCGAGGGGCCCGGCGGGACGCCGGTGCGGCTGCGCTGCGCCTACGTCGTCGGCTGCGACGGCGAGCGCAGCACCGTACGGCGGCTCGCGGGCTTCGACTTCCCCGGCACCGAGGCCACCAGGGAGCTGCTGCGGGCGGACGTCACCGGCATCGAGGTGCCCGGCCGGCGCTTCGAGCGCCTCCCCGCCGGGATGGCCGTCGCAGCCCGCCTCCCGAGCGGGGTCACCCGGATCATGGTCCACGAGTACGGGCGCGCGCCGGTGCGCCGCACCGGGGCACCGGACTTCGCCGAGGTCGTCGACGCCTGGCGCCGGGTCACCGGCGAGGACGTGTCCGGCGGCACACCGGTGTGGGTCAACGCCTTCGGCGACGCCCGCCGCCAGGTGACCCGCTACCGGCAGGGCCGGGTGCTGCTCGCCGGGGACGCCGCACACGTCCAGATGCCGGTCGGCGGCCAGGCGCTCAACCTCGGCCTCCAGGACGCCGCCGACCTCGGCTGGAAGCTCGCCGCCCAGTTCGGGGACCGGCCCGACGAGGCGCTGCTGGACTCGTACCACGCCACCCGCCACCCGGTCGGGCGGCGGGTGCTGGCCAACATCGGGGCCCAGGCACGGCTGCTGCTGGGCGGGCCGGAGGTGGAGCCGCTGCGCGCCGTCCTCGGCGAGCTGATGGAGAAGCCCCCGGTGCGGCGCCATCTGGCCGCCATGATCAGCGGTCTGGACACCCCGCGCTCCGACCGCCCCGCGCCCGCGCCCGCGCCCGGGAACCACACCACCACGCGAAGGAGGAACACCATGGAGAGGCTCACGGGCAGGACCGCCCTCGTCACGGGCTCCAGCCGCGGGATCGGCAGGGCGATCGCGCTGCGGCTGGCGCGGGAGGGCGCGCTGGTGGCCGTGCACTGCTCGACGGCCCGGGAGGCGGCCGACGAGGTCGTCGCGTCGATCGAGAAGGACGGCGGCCGGGCCTTCGCCGTCCAGGCGGAACTGGGCGTCCCCGGCGACGTCCACGAGCTGTTCCTCCAGTTGGAGGAGGGACTGAAGGAGCGCACCGGCGGCACCGGGCTGGACATCCTGGTCAACAACGCCGGCGTGATGGGCGGTGTCGCCCCCGAGGAGGTCACCCCCGAGCAGTTCGACCGGCTCTACGCGGTCAACGCCAGGGCGCCGTTCTTCATCGTGCAGCGCGCGCTGAAGAACATGTCCTCCGGCGGGCGCATCATCAACATCTCCTCCGGCCTGACCCGTTTCGCCAATCCGCAGGAGATCGCGTACGCGATGACCAAGGGCGCCGTCGACCAGCTCACCCTGCACTACGCCAAGCACCTGGGCCCCCGCGGCATCACCGTCAACAGCGTGGGCCCCGGCATCACGAACAACGGCACCCCGGTCTTCGACATCCCCGAGGCCGTGGAGCAGATGGCGGCGCTGTCGGTGTTCAACCGGGTGGGCGAGCCGCAGGACATCGCCGACGTGGTGGCGTTCCTGGCCGGCGACGACGCCCGCTGGATCACCGGCTCCTACCTCGACGCCAGCGGCGGCACGCTGCTGGGCGGCTGAGGCGCCGCGGGACTCCGGCGCCCGCCCCCGCCGGGCGCCGGTGCCGGGCCGGCCGCGGAACCGCCGATCCCCCGTCCGCGGCCGGCCGGCGGCCTCCGCCCGCCCACGTCCCCGTACGCCCCGCTCCTCCACCACCCCCGACCCCCTCGACTGCCCGGCGGTGCGACCGACATGACAGCGACCTCACCCTCCCCGCCATCCCCGCCCCCCGCCGCCGCGGGCTCCGGCCCGCGGCGGTGGGCCCTGCTCCTGGTGCTCGCCGGGAACATGCTCATCGACGCCCTGGAGGTGTCGGTGGTGCTCGTGGCGCTGCCGGCCATCGGGGCCGGTCTCGGCCTGTCACTGTGGACCGTGCAGTGGACGATGAGCGGCTTCGCCCTCGGCTTCGGCGCCCTGCTGCTCCTGGGACCCCGGATCACCGCGCGCTGGGGGCGGCGTCCGGTATACCTCGCCGCGCTGCTCGTCTTCGCCGCCGCGTCCGCGGCCGGCTACCTGGCCGACAGCGCGGCCGTGCTGATCGCCACCCGCGTCGTCAAGGGCGTGTGCGCGGCGCTCACGGCCCCGACCGGACTGGCCATCATCACCGTCGCCTTCCGGGAGGGACCGGAGCAGCGCCGCGCGGTGTCGGTCTACTCCCTCTTCGGCGCGGCCGGCTTCACCGTGGGGCTGCTGCTCTCCGGCGCCCTCACCGAGGTGGACTGGCGCTGGACGCTGCTGTTCCCCGCCCCGGCGGCGCTGGTGCTGCTGGTGGCCGGGGCGCGGCTCATCCCCCGGGACCCGCCCCGCCGCGACCGGCTCCCCGCCCCCGCGCCGTGGGCGCCCGCCCTGCTTCGCGACGGCACCCTGCTGCGCTCGGCGGCCGGTGCGGCGGCCCTCAACGGCACGTATCTGGGCCTGCTGCTGCTGAGCACCTTCGAACTGCAGACGGAGTGGGGCTGGTCGCCGTGGTGGACTGCCCTGGCCTTCCTGCCCGCCTGCCTGCCCCCGGCGCTGACGGCCCTGCACGCGGGCCGGGTGGCCGGGCGCTTCGGCACGGCCCGGCTGATCGCCGCAGGCGCCCTGGCGGCGGTCACCGGGTACGGGCTGCGCCTGGTCTCGCCCGCGCCGGACTCCTACGCCACCGGGCTGCTGCCGACGCTGCTGCTGGTCGGCGCCGCCTTCGCGCTCTCCTTCGCGCCCCTGAACATGCAGGCCACCTCCGCCCTGCCGCCCGCCTCCCGCGGAGCGGCCGTCGCCCTCTACCAGGCCGCCGTCCAGACCGGCGCGGTGGTGACGCTGTGCCTGGTCGCGGCCCTGCACGGCGCCTTAGGCGACCGTCCCGCGCTGCTGCTCGTCACCGCGATCGGCTCCCTGGGCGCCCTCGTCGCGCTCACGGGGCTGCGCGGACCCGGCGGGCGCGGACCCGGCGGGTGGCCGGGGAAGGGGGACGCGCTCGTCACCTCCGGCGGTCCGCGGTGAGCCCGCCGCGGCCACCGGAACCTGGACGGCTCGACCTGTGGCTGCTGCGCCAGCCGTGGACCCGGCTGCCGGGCGACCCGCTGGTGGTCTCGGAGCTCGACGAGGGGGAGCTGGCCCGCGCCGACTCCTTCGTACGGCCGCACGACCGGCTGCTGTACCTGTCGGCGCACATCGCACTGCGGCGGCTGCTGGCGGCCTACCTGCGGACACGGCCGCGGGACGTCCGCCTCGTCCGGGAGCCCTGCCCCGGCTGCGGCGGGCCGCACGGCCGCCCGGCCGTCGCCGGCGAGCCGCCCCCGCTGCACTTCTCCCTCTCCCACAGCCACGGGCTGGCGCTCTTCGGCGTGGCCGCGGAGCCGGTCGGGGTGGACGTGGAGAAGCTGCCGGCGCAGGAGACGGTCCGGCTGTGCGGTCCGGTGCTCCACCCGGCCGAGCGGGAGGAGCTCGCACGGCTGGAACCGCGCGAGCGCCCGCGGGCCTTCGCACGGCTGTGGACACGCAAGGAGGCCTATCTCAAGGGCATCGGCACCGGACTCGGCCGCGGCCTGTCCGCCGACTACCTGGGCGAGTACGGCGGACCGGACGCACCCAGCGGTCCGGCGGGCTGGACGGTGCGCAACGTGCCCTGCGGCTCCAGCCACGTCCGCCACGTGGCCGCCGCGGCCGTCCGCGGCACGGCGGTGCGGCGCACCACCGTCCGCTGGCTGCCCGCCGACTGCCTGTACGCCCAGGACACCACAGGACTCATCGACGGAAGGGAGCCCCCGCAGTGGACCGAACAGCCCCCGTCCTCCACGGACACGGATCCCAGCGGCGGACGGGAACGGGCGCCGGCGCAGCCGAGCGGTGGCCCGGCCCGGTCGACGCCCGTCTGACGGAGGAGCACTCGTCATGATGCAGGAGCGGCTGGAGGAACTCGGCGCCATCCGTGAGCAGGTCCGGCGCGGTCCGAGCGAGCGGGCCACCGAGGCCCAGCACGCCAAGGGCAAGCTGACCGCGCGTGAGCGGATCGAACTGCTGCTGGACGAGGGGTCGTTCCAGGAGGTGGAGCCGCTGCGGCGGCACCGCGCCACCGGCTTCGGCCTGGAGGACCGCAAGCCGTACACCGACGGGGTGGTCACCGGCTGGGGGACGGTCGAGGGCCGCACCGTCTTCGTCTACGCCCACGACTTCCGGATCTTCGGCGGGGCGCTGGGCGAGGCCCACGCACAGAAGATCCACAAGATCATGGACATGGCCATCGCGGCCGGTGCGCCGCTGGTCTCCCTCAACGACGGGGCCGGCGCCCGCATCCAGGAGGGCGTGGTGGCGCTGGCCGGCTACGGCGGCATCTTCCAGCGCAACACCAAGGCGTCCGGCGTCATCCCGCAGATCTCGGTGATGCTGGGTCCGTGCGCGGGCGGGGCTGCCTACTCCCCGGCGCTGACCGACTTCGTGTTCATGGTCCGCGAGACCTCGCAGATG
This sequence comes from Streptomyces nanhaiensis, assembly GCF_046614825.1. NCBI lineage: Bacteria > Bacillati > Actinomycetota > Actinomycetes > Kitasatosporales > Streptomycetaceae > Streptomyces > Streptomyces nanhaiensis. The sequence continues at coordinate 22,033 of NZ_JBKJFM010000012.1, read as the reverse complement.
TTCATCACCGGCCCCGACGTGGTCAAGGCCGTCACCGGGGAGGAGATCACCCACGACGGGCTGGGCGGGGCGGACGTGCATGCCGCGACCTCCGGGGTGGCGCACTTCGCCTACGACGACGAGGCCACCTGCCTGGAGGAGGTCCGCTACCTGCTCTCCCTGCTGCCGCAGAACAACCGCGAGCTGCCGCCCGCCGAGGAGTCCGGGGACTCGCCCGACCGGCGGACCGACGCCCTGTACGACCTGGTGCCGGCCGACGGCAACCGCCCCTACGACATGCGGGCGGTGATCGAGGAGATCGTCGACGACGGGGAGATGCTGGAGGTCCACGAGCGCTGGGCCACCAACATCATCTGCGCGCTGGCCCGGCTGGACGGGCAGGTGGTGGGCGTGGTGGCCAACCAGCCCCAGCATCTGGCCGGGGTGCTGGACATCCACGCCTCGGAGAAGGCCGCCCGCTTCGTGCAGATGTGCGACGCGTTCAACATCCCCATCGTCACCCTGCTGGACGTGCCCGGCTTCCTGCCGGGGGTGGACCAGGAGCACGGCGGGATCATCCGCCACGGGGCGAAGCTGCTGTACGCGTACTGCAACGCCACCGTGCCGCGGATCTCGCTGGTGCTGCGCAAGGCCTACGGGGGCGCGTACATCGTGATGGACTCCCAGTCCATCGGCGCGGACCTGACCTACGCCTGGCCGACCAACGAGATCGCGGTGATGGGCGCCGAGGGCGCGGCGGGCGTGATCTTCCGGCGGGAGATCGCCGCCGCCGACGACCCCGAGGCGGTGCGGCGGCAGCGCATCAAGGAGTACCGGTCCGAGCTGATGCACCCCTACTACGCGGCCGAGCGCGGCCTGGTCGACGACGTCATCGACCCCGCCGACACCCGCGGTGTCCTCATCGGCGCCCTGGCCATGCTCCGCGCCAAGCACGCCGACCTGCCGCGCCGCAAGCACGGCAACCCGCCCCAGTGACGACGACAGCGGGGGAGGAGACAACGATGACCACCGCCGAACGGACCGCCCTCCTGCGGGTGACCCGGGGGAACCCCGGCGCGGAGGAACTGGCCGCCCTCACCGCGGTCCTGCTCTCCCGCACGGCCGCCGCCGGTGCCGAGCCGGACGACGTCTCCCGGAGCCGGCGGGCGGTGGCCCGCTGGTCGCGGCCGGAGCGCGAGCCGGGGTTCGAGGGGGCGCGCACCTGGCGGGCCCCGAACGGCTGAATTCCACATACAACTCTTCGTCAAATTCGTTGCGGCCCGCGGAACCCCCGATGAGGATTTCCCCAGACGTGGTTTCCGTGTGCCGCCACCCGTTCGGACACGGCGCGGCCGGGTTCTTCCGGCCGCGCCGCGTCCGGGAAGGTGAACAGCCGAAACAGGAGGAAACGTGCTCTCGTCCACCACGGCCGCCGGGGCGGAGGAAACGGCACTCAGGGACCAGGTCCGCATGCTCGCCGACCGATCGGAAATCACCGCGCTCCTCGACCGGTACGTCGTTCTCCTGGACACCCAGGACGAGAACGGCTTCGACGAGACGTGGCCGCGCCGCATCTTCACCGAGGACGTCCGGCTGGTCTTCCCCATCGGTGAGCACCACGGGCTGGACGGCCTGTCGGAGTTCCACTACCGGGCCAAGCGGAAGTTCGTCCGCACCCACCACCTCGCGTCCAACTACCTCGTCGACCTGGACGGGGACCGGGCGGCCTTCCGCTTCCAGATGATCTCCACTCATGTGCACCCGGGGGAGAAGCCTCTGTTCGAGGTGGGGGGCCACTACGAGGGGGAGGCCGTGCGGACGGGCGAGGGCTGGCGCATCCGGCGGTGGACGTACCACGTGGCGTGGTCCACGGGCCCAGGACCGTCGTAGGCCCGGGTGCTGACACCCGGTCCCGAGCGAGCCCATCCCGGACGGGCCCCGCCCCGGACGGGCCACCCGACACGACGAGGTTGACCTCTGATGAACACGACTGCCCCCGAACGCGCCGGGCGGCGCGAGTGGACCGGGCTCGCGGTACTGGTCCTGCCGACCCTGCTGGTCTCGATGGACCTGACCGTCCTGCACCTGGCGGTGCCCGTGCTCAGCGCGGACCTGCGGCCGACGGGCACCCAGCTGCTGTGGATCACCGACATCTACGGCTTCCTGATCGCCGGATGGCTGATCACGATGGGAGCGCTCGGGGACCGGATCGGCCGCCGCAGGCTGCTGCTGACTGGAGGCGCCGCCTTCGGAGCCGCGTCGGTCCTCGCGGCCATGTCCGACAGCGCCGAGATGCTCATCGCGACCCGCGGCCTGCTGGGCGTGGCGGGCGCGACGCTCATGCCCTCCACGCTCTCGCTGATCCGGCACATGTTCCAGGACCCGGCCCAGCGCACCTTCGCCGTCAGCACCTGGATGACCACCTTCATGGTGGGTGGCGCCATCGGCCCGCTGGTCGGCGGCGCGCTGCTGGAGAAGTTCTGGTGGGGCTCGGTGTTCCTGCTGGGCGTGCCGGTGATGCTGCTGCTGCTCGTCCTCGGGCCGGCCCTGCTGCCCGAGTACCGCGCCCCCGGGGCGGGCCGCCTCGACGTGGTCAGCGTGCTGCTGTCCCTGGTGTCGGTGCTGACGGCGGTCTACGGCGTCAAGCGGCTGGCCGAGCACGGCGCGGACTGGGCGGCCGGGGCGGCCGTCCTCACCGGTCTCGCAGTCGGCGCGGTCTTCCTCCGGCGCCAGCGGATGCTGCGCGACCCGCTCATCGATCTGCGGCTGTTCTCGGAGCGGACCTTCTCGGCGGCCCTGTCCACCCAGACCCTGGGGGTCTTCGCGATGGCGGGGACCCAGTTCTTCATCATCCAGTACCTCCAGCTCGTGGAGGGTCTCTCCCCGCTGCAGGCCGGGCTGTGGACGCTTCCGTCGACCGCCGCCGGCATCGTCGGGGCGATGCTCGCGCCCGCGGTCGTACGGAAGGTGCGCCCCGCGTACGCCATGGGCGCGGGCCTTCTCCTGGCCGCCCTGGGCTTCGTCGCGATGACCCGGGTGGCCGGGGACTCCGGACTCGCGGTGCTGGTGGCCGGGTTCGTCGTCACCTCCTTCGGGCTCGGTCCGACGATGACCCTGACCACGGACATGATCATCGGCTCCGCGCCGCCGGAGCGGGCCGGCGCGGCCTCGGCGATCTCCGAGACCGGCAGCGAGTTCGGCCTGGCGATGGGACTGGCCGTCATCGGCAGCGCGGGCACCGCCGTGTACCGGGCCGAGGCGGCCGACGCCGTTCCCGGCGGGGTTCCCGCCGACGCTGCCGAGGCCGCGCGGGACACGCTCGGCGGCGCGGTCGACGTCGCCGGCGGGCTGCCCGCGGGCCTCGCCGCCCGGCTGCTGGACGGGGCGCGGGAGGCGTTCACCAGCGCACTGCACACGACGGCCGCCCTGAGCTGCGCCGTCACACTCGCCCTGGTGGTGCTCGTGATGACCCTGCTGCGCCGCACCCCGGCCGGCGCCGGGCCGCAGGAGCACGGCGAGGCCTCGGAGAAGAACCACGACGACAGTGACGACGTCCCCGGGCGGCGCGAGGAGAGCGTGCCGGAGAAGCGGGACACGATCTGACGGAGGCACCGCACGGATGACCGCACCGCCCCTGGACGCAGTGCGCCGCTGCCACGGCGTCCTCAACGCACTTCACTCCACCGTCTACTTCACCCCGTACCTGGACAAGGAGCTGGCCGCGTACGGGATCGACGACCCCATGGCCGCCTACCTGGCCGGCCGGGCCGCGCCCATGGGGCCGGTCGGCGCCGGACCGGTCACCGCGACCTTCTACAGCTTCCACCACGACCTCGTCGCCCGGCACGTGCCGCGGGTGTGGGACCTCGCCGCGCCGGAGACCGTGTGGGCCGCCCGGCTGCGCGCGGCCGACGCCACGCTGCGCCGGGCGCTCGGGGACCGGGCCGTGGACGGCCCGGAGGTGGCCGAGGCGGCGGAGCTCGCCCTGCGGGCCGCCGAGGGATGCCGCAGGCCCGGACGCCCGCTCTACGCCGCCCACGCGGACCGGCCCGTCCCCGGCGAGCCACACCTCGCCCTCTGGTACGCCGCGACCCTGCTGCGGGAGCACCGCGGCGACGGGCACGTGGCGGCGCTGGACGGTGCCGGACTCGACGGGCTGGAGGCCCTGGTCTCCCACAGCGCGAGCGGGGAGGGCATGCCCAAGGAGATCGTGATGACCAAGCGGGGCTGGACCGAGGAGGACTGGGCCGCCGCCGAGGAACGCCTGCGCGGCCGGGGGCTGATGGCCGCCGACGGGACGCTGACCCCCCAGGGGCGCCGGCTGCGCCGGGACCTGGAGGAGACGACGGACCGGATGGACCTGGCCCCGTACGAGCGGCTCGGCGCGCGGGACACCGGCCGTCTCACGGAGCTGGCCGACGGCCTGGTCGGCGAGGCCGCGAGGTCGGGAGTCTTTCCTCCCGTCCTGCTGGGCTTCTTCACCGGCCGGGACCACACGGACAAGCACTCGGGCGGCGGGACGGGCGGCGGCACGGGGAACGACGCGGAGGGGACACCCCGATGAAGGTGCTGTTCACGATCATGCCGGCCCCGGCGCACCTGTACCCGATCGTGCCGATCGCCTGGGCGCTGCAGTGCGCGGGGCACGAGGTGCGCGTCGCCTCGCACCCAGGCATCGCGGACGCCGTCGTCGCCACCGGTCTCACGGCGGTGCCCCTCGGCCCGGAGGTGGACCTGGCGGCGTCGGTGCGGGCAGCCGCCGACAACCCCGAACTGGAGCGCATAACCAGGGCGCTGGCGCTCGACCCGGCCGACCACAACCTCCGCACAGCGCTGCGGTACTACCTGATGGCCCCGTTCGCGAACTACTACCGGTCCGGGGCGCCCGGACCGGAGGAGCGGCCGATGGTGGACGCCCTGGCCGACTTCACCCGCGCCTGGCGGCCGGACCTGGTGCTGTGGGACCCGCTGTTCTTCCCCGCGCCCGTCGCCGCCCGCGCCTGCGGCGCCGCGCACGCCCGGCTCCTGTGGGGACTGGACCACTTCGGCTGGGCCAGGACGCGGTTCGCGGAACGTCTGGGCCTGCCGGACACCGAGCCGCACGAGGACCTGATGGCCGCCATGATGCGGCCCACCCTGGAGCGGTTCGGCCAGGACTTCGCGGAGGAGCTGCTGGTCGGCCAGTGGACGGTGGACCCGACACCGCAGCGTCTGCGGCTGCCGGCCGACCTGCGCTACGTACCGGTGCGCTGGGTGCCCTACAACGGCGCCGCGGCCGTTCCGCCGTGGCTGCGCGAGCGGCCGGAGCGGCCCCGGGTGTGCCTGACGCTGGGGGTGAGCGGCAGGAAGTTCTTCGCCGACGACGACGTCCCGGTGGCCGGACTGCTGGACGCGGTGGCCGGCCTGGACATCGAACTGGTGGCGACCCTGGACCGGGACCAGCTCGCCGCCTCCCGGGTAGAGGTCCCGGCCAACGTCCGCACGGTCGACTACCTGCCGCTCAACCTGCTGCTGCCCACCTGCTCGGCGATCGTCCACCACGGTGGCGCCGGCACCTTCGTGGCCGCGGCGGCCCACCGGGTTCCGCAGCTCATCGTCCCCAAGCAGGGCGGCGACTTCGTGGACCACGCCCGCTACGCGGAGGAGCTCGGCGCGGGGATCGCAGTGGAGCGCGAGGGGCTGACGGGAGCCGGGCTTGCCAAGCAGATGATGCGGCTGGTCGAGGAGCCCGCCTTCCGGCGGGGTGCCGAGGCCCTGTACGCCGACATGCTGGCCGCGCCGGGCCCGGACGGTCTCGTCCCGGTCCTGGAGAAGCTCACCGAGGAGCACCGCGGCCGCGGCTGACCCCGGCTCCGGAGCCGCGGCGCGCGGAAAGCGCGCGGAGCCCGGGCCCGCCGCTCCGGACACGGCGCACCGCCGCACCGGCGGGCCGGCGGGCCGCCGTGTCCGGAGCGGGCACGCCGGAACCCGACACCCCACAGCCCCACACCCCACAGCCCCACAACCCACAGCCTCGCAGCCCCACAACCCACAGGAGGAACAGCCGTGCCGGAGAACCCCGTCAAGCTCGCCGTGATCATCGGCAGCGTGCGAGGTGGACGTTTCGGCCCCACGGTGGCGCGCTGGTTCGCCGGCCAGGCGGAGCGGCACGGGGACGTGAGCGTCGACGTCATCGACCTGCTCGACCACCCGCTGCCCCTGCGGATGCCGCCCTTCGGCGAGGAGCCCGACCCGGAGACCCGTCAGGTGCGCGAGCGGCTGTCGGCCAGGCTCGCCGCCGCCGACGCCTTCGTCGTGGTCACCCCCGAGTACAACCACACCACCTCGCCCGCCCTGACCAACGCCATCGACTGGTTCATGGAGGAGTGGACGGCCAAACCGGTCGGCCTCGTCTCCTACGGGGGCATGGGCGGCGGCCTGCGGGCCGCCGAGCACCTGCGCCAGGTGTTCGCCGAGGTGCACGCCATGACCGTCAGGGAGATGCTCAGCTTCCACAACGCCTGGGACGCCTTCGGAGAGGACGGGACGACGGCCCCGGAGGGCAGCGAGGGCGCCGCCAAGGCGCTGCTCGACCAGCTCGTGTGGTGGGCCAACGCCCTCCGCGAGGCCCGCGAGAAGGTTCCGTACCGGCGCTGACGCCGGGCCGAGACCGGGCGGTACGGGGTTCGCCCCCGTGCCGCCCGGCTGTGTTTCCCGGCGGATTTCTTCGTGAGAGGTCAGGATGATCAACGTTTTCCAGCCCAGTCTGGGCGACGAGGAGGCCGCGGCCGTCGCGGAGGTCTTCGCCTCCGGCTGGCTGGGCCACGGGCCGCGCACCAAGGCCTTCGAGGCCGGCTTCGCCGAGCACGTCGGGGCCCGGCCGGAGCAGGTCGTGTTCATCAACTCCTGTACCGCCGGGCTGTTCCTGGCCACCGAGCTGCTGGGGCTCGGCCCCGGCGACGACGTGGTCATGCCCTCGGTGAGCTTCGTGGCCGCGGCCAACGCCGTCGCGGCCACCGGGGCCCGGCCGGTGTTCTGCGATGTCGACCCCCGCACCCTCAACCCGACGGCCGCCCACGTCGAGAGCGCGCTGACGCCGCGCACGAAGGCGGTGCTGGTGCTCCACTACGGCGGTCACCCGGGCGACATCGCCGCCATCGCCGCACTGTGCCGCCGCCGCGGGATCGCCCTGGTCGAGGACGCCGCCTGCGCCGTGGCGTCCACCGCGCACGGCACCGCCTGCGGGACCTTCGGGGACATCGGGGTGTGGAGCTTCGACGCGATGAAGGTGCTGGTCACCGGAGACGGCGGGGCCCTCTACGTCCGCGACCCCGAACTCGCCCGCAGGGCCCGCCGCATGGCCTACCACGGGCTGGAGCAGGCCAGCGGATTCTCCGCCGCCCGGGTCTCCCACCGCTGGTGGGAGCTGGACGTGCGGGAGTTCGGCCGCCGGGTCATCGGCAACGACGTCACCGCGGCCATCGGCAGCGTCCAGCTGCGGCGCCTGCCCGGTTTCGTCGCCCGGCGCCGCGAGATCGCCGGGGCCTACGACCGGCTGCTCGCCGACGCCGAGGGCGTGCGGCTGCCGCCGCCGCTCCCGGCGGGCCACACCGGCTCGTACTACTTCTACTGGGTGCAGCTCGACCCGGCCGTCCGCGACGGGGTCGCGGCCGACCTGCTGGAGCGCGGCGTCTACACGACCTTCCGCTATCCGCCGCTGCACAGGGTCCCCGCCTACGGGGCCGGCCACGGCGAACTGCCCGGCACCGACGAGGCGTCGGAGGCCACCTTGCTGCTGCCCCTGCACCAGGGGCTCGACGACACCGAGGTGCGGACCGTGGCCGACGAGCTGCGCAAGGCCGTGGAGAGCCGCTCCTCCGGTGGCAGGAGGTGAGCGGTGAGGATCACCGAGACGGCCTTGCCCGGTGTGTACACCGTCACCCCCGACCGGCTCCGCGACCGGCGCGGCGACTTCTACGAGGCGATGCGCGCCGGGGAGTTCGAGAAGGCGCTGGGGCACCCGTTCGTGCCCCGGCAGATCAACTACTCGGTGTCCAGGCGCAACACGCTCCGCGGCGTCCACGGCGTGACCGTCCCGCCGGGCCAGGCCAAGTACGTCACCTGTGTCCGGGGAGCCCTGCGGGACGTCGCCGTCGACCTGCGCGTGGGTTCGCCCGCCTTCGGAGAGCACGTGGTCAACGAGCTGGACGCCGAATCGGGCCGCGCGGTGTACGTGCCCGAGGGAGTGGGCCACGGCTTCCTGGCCCTGACCGACGACACCTGCATCTGCTACGTGCTCTCCTCCGAGCACGTGCCGGGCACCCAGGTGGACGTCAACCCGCTCGACCCCGACCTCGCCATACCCTGGGGCTTCACCGAGCACCCGCTGATGTCCGAGAAGGACGCCCGGGCCCCGACCCTGGCCGAGGCCATGGCGGCGGGCCTGCTCGCCACCTGGCGGGGGTCCCCGCACGCGCGCCGGCCCGCCGCGGCCCGCTGACCCGCCCCGCCCCTCCGGAACAAGCCCCTCCGAACGGCCCTTCCGGAACGGCCGGGCACCGCGCCGCCCTTCGCCGGGCGGCCACCGGGTCACCGACGTGCTCCGAGTCAGCTCCGTTCGACGGCCGCCGCGCCGCACGACGTGCGGCGGCCCGTGTCCGGCGACGAGACGCCGGGAATCCGGGTCCGCCGGCCCCACGGCCCCACGGCCCCACCGGGCCCCCGGCACGACCCGGCGCTCCCACTCCGTACCGCTGTGAGGAGAAGACCGTCATGAAGGCTCTGGTGCTGTCCGGCGGTTCGGGCACCCGCCTGCGCCCGTTCAGCTACTCCATGCCCAAACAACTCATCCCGATCGCCAACAAGCCCGTCCTGGAACACGTCCTGGAGAACATCCGCGACCTGGGCGTCACCGAGGTCGGTGTGATCGTCGGCGGCTGGGCCCAGCAGATCACCGAGGTGATCGGCGACGGCTCCCGGCTGGGGCTGCGCGTCACCTACATCGCGCAGGAGGAGCCGCTGGGCCTGGCGCACTGCGTGCGGCTGGCCCGCCCGTTCCTCGGCGACGACGACTTCGTGATGTACCTGGGCGACAACATGCTGCCCGACGGGGTCGTCCCGATCGCCGAGGAGTTCGCCGAGCACCGCCCGGACGCCCAGGTGGTGGTGCACAAGGTGCCCGACCCGCGCGCCTTCGGCGTCGTGGAGATGGACGCCGAGGGCCGTGTGACGCGGCTCGTGGAGAAACCGCGGGAGCCGCGCAGCGATCTGGCCCTGGTCGGCGTGTACTTCTTCACCGCGGCCGTCCACCGGGCGGTCGACTCCATCGAGCCCAGTGCGCGCGGCGAACTGGAGATCACCGACGCCCTCCAGTGGCTGGTGACCCGGGGGGCGGAGGTCAGGGCCAGCGAGTACGGCGGCTACTGGAAGGACACCGGCCGGGCCGAGGACGTCCTGGAGTGCAACCGCCGGCTGCTGGAGGAGCTCCGCCCCGGCCTCGCCGGCGAGGTCGACGGCCGCAGCGAGGTCGACGGCCGGGTCGTCGTCGAGGAGGGGGCCCGTGTCGTGCGGTCCCGCATCGAGGGGCCGGCGATCATCGGCAGGGGCTCGGTCGTCGAGGACAGCCACGTGGGCCCCGGCACCTCCGTCGGCCGCGGCTGCGTGCTGCGGGACACCCGGATCGCCGAGTCCATCGTGCTGGACGGGGCGTCGATCTCCGACGTGCCCGGCCTGTACGGCTCGCTGATCGGCCGCAACGCCACCGTGGGCGCCTCGGCCCGGCACCGGCTGGTGGTCGGCGACCACACCCGGATCGAGGTGGCGGCATGAGGTTCCTGGTCACCGGTGGCGCCGGCTTCATCGGCTCGCACTACGTCCGCACCATGCTGGAGGGCGGCTACCCGGGGTACGAGCGGGTCGGGGTGACCGTCCTGGACAGCCTCGGCTACGCGGGCAACCGGGAGAACCTGCCGGCCTCCCACCCCCGGCTGGAGTTCGTCCGGGGCGACGTCTGCGACCTGCCGCTGCTGCTGGACCTGCTGCCCGGCCACGACGCGGCGGTGCACTTCGCCGCGGAGTCGCACGTGGACCGGTCGCTGGAGTCCGCCGCGGAGTTCGTCCGGACGAACGTCATGGGCACCCAGACCCTGCTGGAGGCCTGTCTGCGCACCGGTGTGGAGCGGGTGGTGCACGTCTCCACCGACGAGGTGTACGGGTCGATCGAGAAGGGCTCGTGGACCGAGGAGTGGCCGCTGGCGCCCAACTCCCCGTACGCGGCGTCCAAGGCGGGCTCGGACCTGGTGGCCCGCGCGTACTGGCGCACCCACGGGCTGGACCTGTCGATCACCCGGTGCTCCAACAACTACGGGCCCCGCCAGCACCCGGAGAAGCTGATCCCGCTGTTCGTCACCAACCTGCTGGAGGGCGAGCCGGTCCCGCTGTACGGGGACGGGCTCAACGTCCGGGAGTGGCTGCACGTGGACGACCACTGCCGGGCGGTCCAGCTGGTGCTGACCCGCGGGCAGGCGGGCGAGGTCTACAACGTCGGCGGGGGCGACGAGCGGACCAACCGGGAGATCACCGGGCGCCTGCTGGAGCTGTGCGGTGCCGACTGGTCGATGGTCCGCCACGTGCCCGACCGCAAGGCCCACGACCTGCGCTACTCGCTGGACGACACCAAGATCCGCGACGAGCTCGGCTACTCGCCGCGGATCCCGTTCGACCGGGGCCTGGCCGAGACCGTCGCCTGGTACCGCGACAACCCCGGCTGGTGGAAGCCCGTCAAGCACGGCCGCGCCGACGACGAGAAGGGAAGCGGAAGATGAGCGACCACAGGGCGCTGGTACTGGACGAGACCCGCAAGTACCACCTGGACCTCCAGGACGACGGCGGCTTCGTCCCCGGCGTGACCGAGATCTGGCCCTCGGGCGCGGTCCTGGACGCGGACGACCGGGTGGCGCTGGTGGAGGCCGCGCTCGACCTGCGCATCGCCGCCGGGGACCGGTCACGCAGGTTCGAGTCCCGTTTCGCCCGGCTGCTGGGACGGCGCAAGGCCCATCTGACCAACTCCGGCTCGTCGGCCAACCTGCTGGCCCTCACCGCGCTGACCTCGCACGTCCTGGGCGACCGGCGGCTGCGGCCGGGCGACGAGGTGATCACGGTGGCGGCGGGGTTCCCCACCACGGTGAACCCGATCGTGCAGAACGGCCTGGTGCCGGTCTTCGTCGACGTGGAGCTGGGCACCTACAACACCACCGCCGAGCGGGTGGCCGCCGCCATCGGCCCGCGCACCCGCGCCGTCATGATCGCGCACGCCCTCGGCAACCCCTTCGAGGTGGCGGAGATCGCGCGACTGGCCGAGGAGCACGGCCTGTTCCTGGTCGAGGACAACTGCGACGCGGTGGGCTCCACCTACGACGGCCGGCTCACCGGCACCTTCGGCCACCTGACGACCGTGAGCTTCTACCCGGCGCACCACCTGACGATGGGGGAGGGCGGCTGCGTCCTGACCTCTGACCTGAAGCTGGCCCGCGTCGTGGAGTCACTGCGGGACTGGGGCCGGGACTGCTGGTGCGAGCCGGGGAAGAACAACACCTGCCTGAAGCGGTTCGACTACCAGATGGGGAAGCTGCCCCACGGCTACGACCACAAGTACATCTTCTCCCACGTCGGCTACAACCTGAAGGCCACCGACCTCCAGGCCGCCCTGGGGCTGACCCAGCTCGACAAGCTCGACGGCTTCTGCGCCGCCCGGCGCCGGAACTGGCGCCGGCTGCGGGAAGGGCTGGACGGGCTGCCGCACCTGCTGCTGCCCGAGGCCACCCCGCGCAGCGACCCGAGCTGGTTCGGGTTCGTCATCACGGTCGATCCGGGCGCGCCGTTCAGCCGGGCGGCGCTGACGGACTTCCTGGAGGGCCGGAAGATCGGCACCCGGCGGCTGTTCGCCGGCAACCTCACCCGGCAGCCCGCCTACGTCGACCGGCCGCACCGGATCGCGGGGGAGCTGACCAACAGTGACGTCATCACCGAGCAGACCTTCTGGGTGGGCGTCTACCCGGGGCTGACCGACGAGATGATCGACTACGTCGTCGCATCGGTGCGGGAGTTCGTCCGGAGGAACGGATGACCATCGGGATCGCCGAGAACACCGCGGTCGCGGGCCCCGCGCTGCGCCCCCGCCGGGACGACCGCCTGGCGGCGCGGCTCGCCCGCTCCGCCGCGGAACGCGCGGAGGGCGCGGGCATGCGCACGGAGGACTTCGCCGCCTGGCTGGAGGAGCGCGGGCGCAGCCACCGCTTCGCGGTGGGGCGGATACCGTTCGCCGAGCTGGACGGCTGGTCCTTCGCCCCGGGCACCGGGGACCTGGCGCACCGCAGCGGCCGGTTCTTCAGGGTCGAGGGAATGCGCGCCCAGGTGGACGAGGGCCCGTTCCGCCGGTGGGAGCAGCCGGTCATCAGACAGCCCGAGGTGGGCATCCTGGGCATCCTGGCCAAGGAGTTCGACGGAGTCCTGCACTTCCTGATGCAGGCCAAGATGGAGCCGGGCAACCGCAACCTCCTCCAGCTCTCCCCGACGGTGCAGGCGACCCGGTCCAACTACACCAGGGTGCACCGGGGTTCGAAGGTGAAGTACGTCGAGCACTTCACCCGGCCGGGCGGGGGCCGGGTGCTGGCCGACGTGCTCCAGTCGGAGCACGGCTCGTGGTTCCTGCGCAAGTCCAACCGGAACATGCTCGTGGAGACCGCCGGCGACGTTCCCCGGGACCCGGACTTCTGCTGGCTGACCCTCGGCCAGATCGGTGAACTGCTGCGCCGGGACAACGTCGTCAACATGGACGCCCGGACCGTCCTGGCGTGCGCGCCGGTGGCCCACCCGGGGAGCGGCGCCCTGCACTCCGACACCGAGCTGCTGTCCTGGTTCACCGGGGAGCGCTCCCGCCACGAGGTGCGCGTCGAGCGCGTCCCGCTCGGCCGGGTGGAGGGCTGGTGGCGGGGGGAGTCGTCCATCGAGCACGTGGACGGCCGGTACTTCAAGGTGGTGGCCGTCTCCGTCGAGGCCGGCAACCGGGAGGTGCGGGGCTGGACCCAGCCGCTGTTCGAGCCGGTCGGGCGCGGTGTCACCGCCTTCCTGACCCGGCGGTTCGGCGGTGTGCCGCACCTGCTGGCCCACGCCCGGGTCGAGGGCGGCTTCCTGGACACCGTCGAGCTGGGGCCCACCGTCCAGTACACCCCCGCCAACTACGCCGGCCTGCGCGGTGCGTACCGGCCGCCCTTCCTGGACCTGGTCCTGGACGCCCCGCCGGAGCGCGTCCGCTACGAGGCGGTCCACTCCGAGGAGGGCGGCCGCTTCCTCAACGCCGAGTCCCGCTACCTGTTCGTGGAGGCCGACGAGTCGCAGGCGCCCGCCGACCCGCCGCCCGGCTACCGCTGGGTGACCCCCGGCCAGCTCACCTCCCTCGTACGGCACGGGCACTACGTGAACGTGCAGGCCCGCACCCTGCTGGCCTGCCTGACGACCGGGACGGTGGAGCTGTGAAGGCCACCGCGGCGGCACCGGTGCGGGTCGCGGTGCTCGGCTGCGCGGACATCGCCCGCCGCCGGATGCTCCCCGCCCTGGCAGCGTCCCCCCGGACCGGACTGGTCGCCGTGGCCGGCCGGGACCGGCGGCGGGCCGAGGAGACCGCGCGTCCCTACGGCTGCCGCGCGGTCCACGGCTACGAGGCCGTGCTGGAGGACGATGCGGTCGAGGCCGTGTACGTCCCGCTGCCCGCGGCGCTGCACGCCGAGTGGGTCGAGGCCGCGCTGCGGGCGGGCAAGCACGTCCTGGCGGAGAAGCCGCTGACCACCGACCGGCACCGGACGCGGGAGCTGCTGGAACTGGCCCGTGAGCGCGGGCTGGCGCTGGTGGAGAACACCATGTTCGTCCACCATCCGCAGCACGCGGTGGTCCGCAAGCTGCTGGCCGAGGGGGTGCTCGGCGAACTCCGCTCCCTGCGGGCCGAGTTCGCCGTACCCCGGCGCCCCGAGGGCGACATCCGGCTCCGCCGGGAACTGGGCGGCGGCGCGCTGTGGGACACCGGTGTCTACCCGGTCCGGGCCGCCCTGTACTTCCTCGGTTCCGAGGCCGTCGTCGCCGGCGCCGTCCTCACCGACGACCCCCGGCACGGCGTGGACGTCTCCGGCGCCGCGCTGCTGCGCACCCCCGGCGGAGTCACCGCCCAGCTCGCCTTCGGTCTCGACCACGGTTACCGGTCCGTCTGCGAGCTCACCGGGACCCGCGGCCGGATCGTCGTCGACCGGGCCTTCACCCCGCCCGCCGACCACGCCCCGGTGATCCGGGTCGAGGGCGCCGCGGGGGTGGAGGAGATCCGGCTCGACCCCTTCGACCAGGTCGCGGCCGCGGTCGACGCCTTCGCGGCGGCGGCGCGGGCCGGCGCGGTCCCGGACGCCCGGGCGTGCCTGCGCCAGGCCGAGCTGCTGGAGGAGATCGCGCGGACGGGCCGGCCCGCGCGGGACTGAAGCCGGGCCGGCCGTACGAGCGCCCGCCCGCGACCGCGCGGACGCCCCGTCGTCTCCCCCCGGGGCGTCCGCGCTTCCGTGCGTTCCCGAGCCTCCGCGCCCGCGGCTCCGCTCCGTTCCGGTCCGGTGCCGGCCGGGGACCGGCCCCGCGCGCCCCGGAGACCGTCCGGCGGCCCGCGCCGGCCCGCCTCAGCCTCCGGTGAGACGGCTGCCGCTGTGCGCGGCGCCGTACGCGTCGTGCGGGTTGGTCAGGGCGCAGCGGTCGAGGGAGAGGCAGCCGCAGCCGATGCAGTCGGTCAGGTCGTCGCGCAGCTCCTCCAGCTGCCTGATGCGGGTGTCGAGGTCCGCGCGCCAGCACTCGGACACGCGCGCCCAGTCCTCCCGGGTGGGCGTGCGGCTGTCCGGCAGCAGCCCCAGCACCGTGCGGATCCTCTCCAGGGAGATGCCCACACGCTGCGAGGCGCGGACGAACGCGACCCGGCGGAGGGTGTCGCGGCCGTAGCGGCGCTGGTTCCCGCTGGTCCGGCGGCTGTGGATGAGCCCGTTGCGCTCGTAGAAGCGCAGGGCCGAGGTGCTGACACCGCTGCGTTCGGCCAGCTGGCCGATGGTGAGCTCTTGGGCCTTCCAGGAAACGGGCGGCATGTGTCCCAGACTACTGGACTTGAACCTTTGTTCAAGTTGCACTCTGTCTGCCGGAGGGAATCCGCCCTGCCAGAGGAACCGAGGAGACGACGATGAGTGAGACCCTGCCGCGCCTCGCCGTGATCATCGGAAGCGTCCGCGAGGGACGCTTCGGGCCGACCGTGGCGAACTGGTTCGCCGGTCAGGCCGAGGAGTTCGGCCGCTTCGAGGTGGACGTGATCGACCTGGCGCAGTGGCCGCTGCCCGTGGTGATGCCGAGCTGGGACGGCGAGCCGTCCGCGGAGACGATCCGCAGCAAGGAGGAGCTGTCGCGCAGGCTGGGCGCGGCCGACGCCTTCGTCGTGGTGACCCCCGAGTACAACCACAGCTTCCCCGCCTCCCTGAAGAACGTGATCGACTGGTTCCGGGAGGAGTGGTTCGCCAAGCCGGTCGGCCTGGTCTCCTACGGGGGCATGGGCGGCGGCCTGCGGTCGGCGGAGCACCTGCGCCAGGTCTTCCCCGAACTGCACGCGATGACCGTCCGCGACTCCCTGAGCTTCCACAACGCCTGGGACGTCTTCGGCGCGGACGGGCAGCCGAAGGACCCGGAGGCCGCCGCCTCGGCGGCCAAGGGGATGCTCGACCAGCTCGACTGGTGGGCCGGCGTGCTGCGCGAGGGCCGCAGGCGGCGCCCGTACGGGGGCTGAATCCACGGGCGGAGTCCTCCCGGCGCTCTTGGCGGAAAGAACGCCGCCGACCGGCGCGGGGCCGGTCGGCGGCGTTGTGGGGGGAGTTCCGCGGGCCGGGGGAAGGCGGCCCGCGGAGGGAGGGTCATCCGCCGTGGGGGGTCACCGGATGACCGTGATCCGGTCCGCCGCCGGTGCGCCGATCGGGTCGGCGGCGGAGGAGTTGGCGGTCAGGTAGTCCTGGAGGGCCGCCAGGTCGTCACTGCCGACCAGCGGGTCGGTGCCCTGCGCCAGCGTCGGGAAGCCGTCGCCGCCACCGGCCAGGAAGGAGTTGACCGCGACGCGGTAGGAGGCCGACGGGTCGATCGGTTCGCCGTTCAGCCGCACCGAGTCCGCGACGACCCGGTCCGCGCCGGAACGGGTGAGGTCGAGGGTGTAGGTCAGGCCGGAGGAGACCTGGAGGATCTTCGGGGAGGCCTCGTTGGCGCCGCTGACCTGCTCGCGCAGCACCTTCAGGAGCTGCTCGCCGGTGAGGGTGGTCAGGTTGACGGTGTTGGAGAAGGGCTGGACGGTGAAGCCCTCGGCGTACGTCACCACACCGTCGCCCTCGGCGCCGGAGGCCGCGTACACCAGGTCGGCGCGGATGCCGCCGGGGTTCATCAGGGCCAGGTCGGCCTCGGGGTCCAGCCCGCGGGCGTGGGCGAGCTGGGCGTCGGCGATCAGGTCGCCCAGCGGGGACTCGGGCCTGGTGCGGTCGGCGGTGATGTCCTCGGAGATCCAGCCGATGGGGCGGCCCGCGACGGGCGCGGCCAGCCCCTTCCAGTAGTCGATCAGGGAGGTGAGGTCGGCGGCCTTCTCCTGGTTGCGGTGGACGACGCGGTTGGCGCCCTGGACCGAGGCGCGCACGATGTCGCGGGTGCGGCGGTCGTACTCCATGTTCAGCTCGGTGAACAGCCGGCCGAAGGAGGCTGCGGAGGTGACCAGGCGGTCCTCGCCGCGCGGGTCGGGGATGGAGCAGACGTACGGCTGGTGGGTGTGGCCGGTGATCAGCGCGTCCACGCCCGCGTTCGTCCGCTTGGCGATGTCGACGATCGGGCCGGACAGCCTGCCGCCGTCCTCGCCGCAGTCGGCGTTGTAGGCGCTGGAGGCCGGGGTGCCGCCCTCGTGGACCAGCGCGATGACGGCGTTGACGCCCTTGCGGCGCAGCTCCTCGGTGTACTTGTCGATGGTCTCGGCCTCGTCGAGGAACTTCAGCCCCTTCACGCCCTCGGCCGAGACGATGTCCGGCGTGCCCTCCAGCGTGACGCCGATGAAGCCGACCTTGACGCCCTTCATCTTCTTGACGGTGTACGGGGCCAGCAGCGGCCTGCCGGTCTTCTCGTCGACGACGTTGGCCGCGAGGATCGGGAAGTCGGCGCCCTCGAAGGTGCGGCCCTCGTCGTAGCAGCCGTCCTCGGGGTGGCAGCCGCCCTTCTGGAGGCGCCTGAGCTCGGCGGCGCCCTCGTCGAACTCGTGGTTGCCGACGCCCACGACGTCCATGCCGAGCGCGTTCATCGCCTCGATGGTGGGCTCGTCGTGGAAGAGGCCCGACAGCAGCGGGCTGGCGCCGACGATGTCGCCGGGGGCGACGGTCACCGAGTACGGGTTGCCCTCGCGGGCCTCGCGCAGGGAGGTGGCGAGGTACTCGGCGCCGCCCGCGTCGATCTGCTCGGTGGTGCCGTCGGGGTGCTGGTGGGTCACACGGCCGGAGGAACCCGTCGGGGGCTCCAGGTTGCCGTGGAAGTCGTTGATGGCGAGCACCTGGAGGTCGACGGTGCGGCCGTTGTGCTCGCCGCGGTCGCCGTGCGCGCCGGGGGTCCCGGACGGGGCGTCCTGCGCGGCGGCGGGCATGGCGGCGCCGAGGGCGCCGACGGTCAGCAGACCGGCCGCGGCTGCGGTGAGTCTGCGGGAGAGGGGAGACCGCTTGGGCGGAGTGGACATGTTCTGTCCCCTTCTGTTCCCTTGTCGAGGCCGTGAGTTGACCCGAAAGTGGCCGGTGGTGGCGGAGGCAGCCTAGGTCAACGCGCGTAGCGTGTCATTGTTGCGTTGGTAACCGCCAGGTTTCGATGCTGCGTAGGCTTCTCCCCATGAGCGACGTGGTGGTTGTGGACGAGCTGACGCCCGAGGCCGTGCGGCAGGCCCAGGCGCTGATCGACGAGGCCGCCCGGGTGGACGGCCAGCCGGCCGTCTCCGAGCAGGGCCGCCTCCAGTTGCGCGGCGGGCGCCGCGAGGGCGTACGGCATCTGCTGCTCTGGGAACAGGGGGAGCTGGCCGGTTACGGGCAGCTCGAGGACACCGATCCGGTCGAGGCTCCGACCGGTGAGTTCGTCGTCCACCCCGACCACCGCAACCGGGGCCACGGACTGGCCCTGGGCCGCGCGCTGCTGGAGGCGTCGGACCGGCGGCTGCGGGTGTGGGCGCACGGCGGCCACCCGGCCGCACGGCACCTGGCCCGGCTGCTCGGCCTCACCCTCTTCCGCGAACTGCGGCAGATGCGGCGCCCGCTGACGGGCCTGGACCTGCCCGAGCCGTCGCTCCCGCCGGGCGTGCGGCTGCGGACCTTCGTCCCCGGCCGGGACGACGCCGCCTGGCTGGCCGCCAACGCCGCCGCCTTCGCCCACCACCCCGAGCAGGGCGGCATGACCCAGCGCGACCTGGACGACCGCAAGGCCGAGCCGTGGTTCGACCCCAACGGCTTCTTCCTCGCCGTGCGCGACGGCGGGCGTGACGGGGGCGGCGGGGACGAGGGCGCGGGCGGCGGTGGGGAACTGCTCGGCTTCCACTGGACGAAGGTCCACAGCGCCGAGCAGCTCGGAGAGGTGTACGTCGTCGGCGTCACCCCGGACGCCCAGGGCGGGGGCCTGGGCAAGGCTCTGACGCTGGTGGGCCTGCGCTACCTCGCCCGCGACCGCGGCCTGCCGACCGCGATGCTGTACGTGGACGCCGACAACACCGCGGCCGTGAAGGTCTACGAGGGCCTGGGCTTCGAGACCC
Organism: Streptomyces nanhaiensis; assembly: GCF_046614825.1. NCBI lineage: Bacteria > Bacillati > Actinomycetota > Actinomycetes > Kitasatosporales > Streptomycetaceae > Streptomyces > Streptomyces nanhaiensis. The sequence continues at coordinate 3,219 of NZ_JBKJFM010000012.1, read as the reverse complement.
ACGAGGTGGACCTTATGTACCGCACGGAGGGCTGAACCGGCCGCCGGCCGCCGGCCTCCGCTCGGAGGTCGGCGGCCGGCGGGTCGGCGGACGCGTCAGCGGTCCGTCGTCCGCCTGCGGCGCAGCACGGGCCAGGCCGCGGCGTACCCCGCCGCCACGCACCCGGCCAGGACGGCCGACCACTGCACGATCGCCTCCCCGGGCAGCCCGAACCGGCGCCCGAGGGAGGCCAGTACGAGCACGGACATCGCGATCACCACGGTCCCGTGCAGCAGGTGGGCCCGGCGGGTGCGCACCTCGGCGGGCAGTAACCAGCTCAGCAGCTCGGCCAGGAACAGCACGTCACAATCCCCCGTTCGTCGGCGTGGCAGTCCGTTCCCGACCTGCCCGCCCTCGGCCGGCTCCCCCTCGGCAGCGGCGGCCGGGAACGGGATCAGCCTGCCACGGGCGCCTCCAGTACGGCCCGCAGCCGGCGGGCCTCCTTCACCAGGCGGCCGCTGCCGCCCCGGCCGGCGGCCTCCGCCACCCCGCCGACCGGCCCGCGCGCCCCGCAGGTCCCGGCGCACTCGGTGGCCAGCGCCAGAAGATCCGGCAGTCCCCGCACCGGCTCACGTATCGCCAGCATCTCCGGCAGCGCGGCGGCCAGCACAGCGAACACCGTGGCCGGGGCCCCGGCACGCACCGCCTCCCGCAGCGACTCCAGCAGCCGGTTCGGCTTCACCGTCCCGGCCGCCACCGTTCCGGCCACGTCCCGGCCCAGCCGCGCCGCGTCCAGATCGCCGCGCGCCGCCAGCACCAGCAGCGCGTCCACGGCCGCCGTACGGTCCTCCGGGTGCCGCGCGCCCAGGGTGTGCGCCAGCCCCAGGTGGACGGCCGGCCCGGCCGCGCCCCCGGCCTCGGCCAGCGCGGGCAGCAGCGCCGCGCCGCCGCGCAGCTCCTCGTCGCTGGTGGCGGCGAAGGTGGTCTGCAGACGCAGGGCGACCAGCTCGCGGTGGACGGGCAGCACGGACGGCCACAGGTGGTGCCCGGTGTTCCAGACGGCCCGGCCCCGATCGCCGTCGGGGGTGTACGTGTCCAGCAACCGCCGGAAGACGGGGCTGAGTTCGCACGGCGCCGACACCGCGGCGCCGGAGAGCGAGACCCGGGTGACGGGGATCCGGTAAGGGTCGGGCCGGTGCTCCTCCACCGCGCGGACGGGGTCCGCCACCGACAGGCCGCCCGCCTCCAGCCAGGTGGCGAGCCGCCGCCCGGCCGGGGTGCCCAGCCGTCCGGCGGCGGCCAGGGCCTCCGGACCGGCGGCATGGACGTCGACGCGCAGCAGCGCCTGGTCCAGATCGCAGGGACCGGGTACGGCGCCCGCGCTCTCGTACTCGGCCAGCCGGGCGACCAGTCCGGCCGGGTCGATCCGCCCGTCGGCGGTGGTGGGGGTGGCGAGCAGGAACGGCAGCGGATCGCGCCTGGACCGCCAAGCGGCCTCCCTCAGACGCGCCATGACGACCTCACCGAACGGGCTGAGGCCCCGTTCCCGCGCCTGCTCCCCGGCCTCGGCCTCCGACTCCGGCGGCAGGGTGGCCCGTTCCTGGCGGAACAGCACCGCGATCACGTACCGAAGGTGGCCCGGGCCCGGATCTCCCCACCACATACCGTGCCTGTCCCAGTGATGGGCGCGTATGACCGGCTCCAGCGCCTCCTTCAGGCCCTTGCGGTCCCGGTGGGCGTGGCGGACCAGGCCGTCCAGGGCCCGCTCGAAGGCGGCCGCGTCGACACCGGGGGCGGCGGAGGGCCGGAACCGGGCCGCCCCTGCGGCGGCCAGGACGGCGCCGACCTCCTCGGCCACCTCGGCGGCGGTGGCGAGCGGCGGCGCCATCGGCACCGGCTCGGGGACGGGCGGGAGGACGTCCTCCCAGGGCCCGGCGGCCCCGTCGTCCGCCAGCTCCACACCCAGCACCTCGGCGGCGCGGGGACGCAGAGCGGGGCTCAACGAGCTTGCGGCCGAGGCAAGTTCGGGGCGCACCGCGTCCCCGGCGTGCTTCAGGCGGCGGGCGATCAGGTTCAGTGCCCGCTCCTGGACGGCGGTGTCCTCGTGTCCGAGGGCATCGGCGGCGGCGAGCACCACCGCCCCGGCCCGCTCCCGGTCGCGGCGGGCTGCGGCGTCCAGCCAGCTCAACTGGGCGCGCACCAGCTTCTTCTCCGTCCGGAACAGCACCGCCCGCGACGCCTGGGCCAAATGCTCGTCGTCCAGCCGTCCGTCCGCGTCCAGGGCGGCAAGACGCTCCTGGGCGAGGGCGGCGACGGTGGAGTGGGCGTCGGGCAGCAGCCGCAGCAGGGTGGTGGCGCGGGCCGCGTACTCGTCATCGGTGGGCTCCAGGGCCTTCAACAGGGCGAGGAAACCGCGTGCGTCTCCCGGACTCCCACTGCGCAGCAGCCGGGAGAGGCAGCCGTCGAGCAGGGTGGACCGCTCCAGCCGTCCCTCGGCGGCGAGCGCCGCCAGGGTCTGCGGCCAGGATCCGGCGCTCTCCAGCAGCAGTGCGCCGATGTCCTCCGCCTCGAACAGGAGCGGGGCGAGCACCTCCAGGAAAGGATCGGCGCGCAGCCGTTCCATAAGCGACAGGGACGCGTCGTGCGGCGCGCCCGGCCGGTACCGGGACCGGGAGGGCCAACTCCGGTTCCGCACCCACTCCTGGACGAACGCCCCGCCGGTCGGCACGGCGCATCCCGAACGCAGGACCAGCGCCTCGACCAGGGCGTAGTGGCCCCGGCCCCACTCGCTGTCCGCCCGGCGGCGCCCGGCGACACGGTGGGCGACGTCCCCCTGCCAGCTCGCCGGCCGGTCGCCGAGGACCGCCAGGAGACAGGGGGCGTCTGCGGGCTCGACCAGGCTCAGATCGGTGTGCGCGAGCCACTGGGCGGCAGCGGCGGCCCCCGTGTGGCAGCCCGCGCCCGCGATGACCAGAGCCCCCCTGCGCGGCCGGGCCTGGTGACCCCACTCGTCGCGCAACCGGGCGCGCCATGCCTTCAGATGGGGGACGCACGAGCGCCGCTGCCCGTCGGACAGGGCGGCGATCAGCTCGGGCAGCCGCTTCGGCTCACCACCCGCCACGGCGAGCAGCACCGCGTACGCGTCCTGGTCCAGCTCCCGTTCGGCCGCCGCCAGTACCTCGCGCTCCCCGTCGGACAGGTGGTCCGTGCGCGTCCGTCCGCCCACCAGCCGGGCCAGGG